>NZ_JAQMUE010000026.1 GCF_028330985.1 Roseofilum reptotaenium CS-1145
ATCTAAATAATTTCCTAGGTCTAAGGACTCCTCTTTTGCTACGGCTTTGTCTAGAGATATTGCCCCTTCCTCGGGCATAACTAAGGCGTAACCACTACCATAGCGCTCCAAGCTTAGGGGAACGACAATACCGGTGGAGTTCAGGTTTTTAGAAATGACATACTGGTTGCGGAACTGCACCAGTTCGCTAAAACTGGGGTAGGAGTTGCGTAACAATTTGATCACGACGTTTAGGGAGTCGGATAGGCGGGTTCCTTGATAGACTAGGGTTCGTTCTCCTTCATATATGTTTTGTCCAATTTGATAGCCGGGAAGTGTTGGAGTCATTGGTCTAGTCTTTATTAGGGATAGCGATCGCCAAAGAAGACCTTTGTTCTATTCAGAAGTATAGTTTACTTCTGTTGTTGGTACGGGTCTGTTTTGCCTAATTTGATAACCAGGTAACTTCAAGACCATTTGTCTATGTACTTTTGGCGGAATTTAGATTATAGCCTTTATATTAGATTCAAGTAGAGATCGCGATCGCTCCTTCATGGTGATGCGATTCCTCCTATCTTGCAGAAGAGTCTATAACCTGGTTTTGGCGATCGCCAAAACCTATCTACTTCTTATTTTTTGTATTATTTGATACAGGAATGGAGATCGTAAACTCAGTTCCTTTACCCAATTCTGATATGAAAGCTATAGTTCCACCATGTTTTTCTTGGACAATTTTGTAGGCGATCGCCAGTCCCAAACCCGTACCTTTTCCCACCGCTTTAGTCGTAAATCCTTGCTCGAATATTTTCGCTTTCACCTCTTCTGGCATTCCCCTACCATTATCCGCAATTTTAACAACGATACATTTTTTATCTTGACCAAATTTCGTACTGATAGTAATGCAATTGGGTTGTGTTTCTATTTCTGTAAATGCTTTTCCTGCATTGCTTTCATCCAAGGCATCAATAGCATTAGACAAAAGATTCATAAAGACTTGATTGATGGGGCCAACATAACAGTTCACTTCAGGAATATCGCCATAGTTTTTCACGATCTCAATAGCGGGTCGTTCTTCATTAGCTTTCAGCCGATATTTGAGAATTAAGAGAGTGCTATCTAGACCCTCATGGAGATTGAATTTAACTTTTTCACCGGCATCACTGCGAGAAAAAGTTCGCAACGACGTACTAATATTTTGAATGCGATCGCATCCCGTTTGCATTGATTCAATTAGTTTGGGAAAATCTTCCCGAATAAAATCAGGATCAAACTCTTCAATCTCGTCCAGAACTGACTCAGGAGGGGACGTATTTTCTTGATAGAGAGCCAGAATTTCAAGTAAGTCTTGCAAATAGTCTTGTGCAGCCCCGATATTCCCACCAATAAAACCGAGAGGATTATTGATTTCGTGGGCGACTCCTGCCACCAATTGACCTAATGTAGCCATTTTTTCACCTTGGACTAATTGCAGTTGGGCTTCTTGAAGCTGCTCCAAGCGTCGGCACAATTCTTGGTTGGTCTGTCCCAATTGTTCATTCATCTGTTGCAGTAGTACATTTTGTTCCGCTAATTTTAGATCTTGAAGTTCATTTTTTTGCTGTAATTCCTGTTGTAGGCGGTGCAAAGAGAGATGGGTTTTTACCCTCGCCCAAACCTCTTCCGCCTGAAATGGCTTAGTGATATAATCAACTCCACCGACTTCAAAGGCCTTTAATTTGTCTAGCACCTCATCAAAAGCACTGACAAAAATCACAGGAATATCTCGCGTTCTTTCATCCTCTTTGAGGTGCTGACAGACTTGGTAGCCATCCATCTCTGGCATGGAAATATCCAGTAATATCAGGTCTGGATAGTCTAAATGAATGCCTTGGAGGGCTAATTTACCGCTCGGAATGGGTCTAATGGTATATCCTTTCTCTGATAACAAACCCATCAATAGTTGTAAGTTAGCGGGACTATCATCAATAATTAAGATATTGCCTGAATCGCCGTTCATTTGCTCACTATTCATAGAGGTTGATATTATTCGGTCAGTAAATTTAGAATTTTCTGATAGTCAAAGCGATCGCAACATGCTTTGATCGCCTGAGCTAAAGCGGGATCGTCAGCAGCAATCTCGTCTAGAACAATGGCCAACAGCTTCAGATTGCCCGTGAGTAACAATTCCTGCAATTGTTGCCGAAGAGTCTCTGGGAGTTCCATCAACGCTTCGCGGGTTAATGTATTTTCTGTGGAAGTTGCACTGGAAGTGTCAATTTCTTCTAGGCCTTCATAAACATACCGCACCCCTAAATGTTTCTGTATAGCCTCAAGGATTTCTTCTTGTCGAAATGGTTTGCGTAAAAAGTCATCGCAGCCAGCAGAGACAACCACTGCTCTCTCTTCTTCTAAGACACTAGCAGTGAGGGCAATAATCACCGTATTTTGTCCTTGAATCGTCGCTTTGATGCGCCGTGTTGCTTCGTATCCATCCAGAACTGGCATCCTCATATCCATCCAAATCAAGTGCGGTTCCCAACTGTGCCAATTTTCTATGGCTTCTTTGCCATTGCTGGCTTCTTTAAGTTCAAACCCCAAGGGAGATAGCAATTGGTTTAATAACTTACGATTCAAAGGCTTGTCATCGACCAGTAAAATCCGGTAGCGAGGTTGACCGGGTTCGAGGGCGATAACATGCCGTTTGGGTCTGCGCTCTTCGACTTGGTCTCGTTCTATAGGAATAGCATTGATATCGAATTGAAAGACTGTGCCTTTTCCAACTTGGGATTGAACCGTTAGCTCACCTCCCATCAATTGCACAAAGGAACGGCTGATCGTTAGGCCTAATCCGGTTCCCTCTTGGGACTTTTTGCCGCTGGTGGTTTGGGAAAATGCTTCAAAGAGCTGGTCTAATTCTTGTTCTGCAATTCCAGCTCCGGTATCTTCTACTTCAAAAATCAGTTTAATCTGGGTATCGGAGTAGATGGGACTAGGTGCGACTCTCACCGATACTCCTCCCGTTTCTGTAAATTTAATAGCATTGTTAATCAAGTTAATCAGAATTTGGCGCACTTTGAGTTCATCGGTACAAATATACCGGGTTAAATCCGGCTCCCACGCTACTGCTAAGTTGAGTCCTTTTGCCTCTGCTTTCAAGTGTAGTAAATCTTCTATATCGGAGAGTAAGCGGTACAGATCAAAATTCTTGGGATTCAGAGTGGTTCGTCCAGCTTCAATTTTCGAGAGGTCGAGAACATTGTTAATCAACGTTAGCAAATGTTCTCCACTACGGTTGATAATGCTAACGTTTTCCTGCTGTTCTTCTGGCAGGGTTTGGGAGCGAATCATCAGTTGGGAAAAACCAAGAATGGCATTGAGGGGCGTTCTCAGTTCGTGACTCATGCTGGCAATAAAGTTGCTTTTTGCAGCGCTGGCAGTATCGGCTTTTTCTTTGGCAAGTTGGAGTTCGGCAGTGCGTTCTTGAACTCTCAATTCTAATTGTTGCGCTTGCTCTCTGAGTTGGGACTCTGATTTTCGTAGGGCGGCTTCAGCTTGTTTTTGTTCAGTAATATCGCGCAGAATAATGACATTTTCTTCAAAAAAGTTGTGGGTTAATTCTGAGGTGGACATTTCTAGGACGATCGCCCGTTCCCCCAAGATTAATTGCTGTTCGCTCAGTCGCGGCCAACTTTCTACAGTATCCGGCAAATTTCTTAAATAGTCTTTGAGGGGGCGGCCGATCAGGTCGCGTCTATCGGTTTCAAATAATGCAGTCATGGCTGGGTTAACCTGGCGAATAACTCCCAGGCGGTCAATCGCTCCGATGGCATCTTGGGCAATGGTAAATAAAAGTTCCGCTTGTTCTCTGGCTTCGGCAATTCTAGCAACTTGAGGTAAGCTCGTCCAACAGGCGATCGCTACTCCTACAAATCCCACCGTTAAGATAACAATCACTAGCACGCTATTTCGGATCTCTGGGGGTAGCCAGTGGAATCGAGAACTCATCGACCAACCGAGTGCTGCTGCCCCGCAAACGAGAAAGATCAATACCGAGACTTGAAGCCCAACAAAATCATTAAAATCTCCGGCTGGCCTCATTTGATAGCGCTTGTTCCACCAAGTGGGCTGAAAAATGGGCAGTTTTAAGGACCATTGATCGATCGCGCGATCGGCTAAAATCAGTACGATGGGGATAGCTAAACCGACACAAAAATCAGTCACGCTCCAAGCCAAACCGCCAACCACCAGCACCAGGGTTTCGATTATTAGAAAACCGAGAGACCACCACGGCCAAAGCACTTCCGGCTTTTCACGATTGAGCCATAGTCCCAGATGAAGCACCATCATGGAAACGAGATAGCCAATTCCGGTGATCGAGATAATCCGCAAAACATTTCCCCAAATTAAACAAGCAATGCTAATGATTAGTGTGGCAGTGAGGGCAGGGCCTAAAACACCTCGACGGGACACCACGCCAAATACTGGGGCAATATAGTCATCAAGAGCAAGTTGGTAGAGAACCCTGGCACTTAGGGCGACTGTGGTGGCACAACTGAGCAAAGAGGCAAAGGCAATAAGCAATACAATTAATACGGTAGCCGAGTCTCCCCAAAAGGCCTGAGCGCTTTGGATCAAGTTGACCAGAGCATCGTCTCCGAATGTGCGATCGCTATCCAATCTCATCACAACCCAAGAGCCGCCAATATAGACAATGGGTAATAGTCCAGCAGTCAGTTTCAGATAGTGGAGTGCTGAACTGGGTTGGCGACTATCAGCAATAAAGGCCGTTGCACCTTCACTGGCATAAACAGCATAGACCGCGACTAAATACCATTTTGCCCATTCTACTGGAGCAAAGGGAGACCAGCGATCGGGGAAAAAGCCTGGACTGTCCGGAGACAGAACTAACCACCCCAATCCCTGAATCGCAAAAACTAGGAGGAAGCCGATCGCCGGCAGCATAAAGATCAGGTGTAGAATGGCTAGGGCGCGGTTGCCACTGAACGCTAAGATAAAGGCAATTAAGGTAAAGCCAATATTGAGAGCTGTATTGGGGATCTCAATGCTATAGGGCGTTAGGAGCGCTGCAATTAAATCCGTCAAAACAATAGCATTAATGGGAATCAGAGCTGCCCAACTAATGAAGTAACCACTAGCTGCATATAAACCCAAACCTGGATAAGGCTTTAGCAAGCGGGTTGCGTAGTTGGATGTGCCGCCCGACATCTCCGGCCAATAACTGCCCAACCGAGCTAATTGGAGATTGAGTAAGATCGCCACAATCACAGCAGGCAACCAAACCCATAGTGCTTGAGGGCCCAAAGCATAATGCATTCCAATCACTGTTCCCGGCCAGACTAATAATCCCGTGAGGCTAAATCCAAAATCTTCTAAGCGACTAAAACTACGAGTTAGCCGCATGGTTAGTTTCTGATGTTGATGTTGGGCGACTAAGCGGGACATAGGCTAGAGTAGCAATTATTTTAGTTTCCCAGAAGTAAATAAATACTTGAATCTGGATCGGGTCAATCTGCTGACTATGGATGGATTCACCAGCTAGCAGCCAGTAGGATAGCGAATCGACTTTTCTCCCATAGTTGCTCTAACTCTTTTTACTCCCTAGCATCTAGCTCAGTCAAGATATAGCATTTTCCCTTGGTAATAGGTTATGGAGATGACAGGGAAGGGAGTTTGATTACTATCGGCGATCGCCTTTAGGATAATTGTGTTAGCTTAATCTGAAGTTTCTGTTCACTCTTCGACCTACCCAGTCGGAAAAAAAACTCTATTTTTTTATTCAATAACTTAAGAGGACTAAACCCTTGACTCCCCCTAATAAGATCTCTGTTCGCAAAGGCACAGTCACGATCTGTATCGCCCTTACAGTTTGGACAATCTGGTTAAGCTTACTCGGTATCAATCGAGCTATTTCTTATGTTATGGAGTATTGGGAAATTGCTTTAACGATGATCTTTGGATCGGCAGTTTCTGGAGGAACAAGTCTGGGAGGAGCAGCAGTTATTTTTCCTGTATTTACTAAGGTTTTACATATTGACCCCTCAGAGGCTAAAATATTTTCCTTAGCCATTCAAAGTATCGGCATAACAGCCGCCGCCATAGGGATCGTCTTGACCGGCATTCGAGTCGATTGGCGGGTTATTTGTTGGGGCAGTATTGGAGGTCTAATCGGTATGGTTTTCGGTGCAATTTTATTAGCCCCTGTTTTGCCTCCAGATGTAATAAAAATGTCATTTACAGTTCTACTTGCTAGTTTTGGGATTACATTATTAGCCTTAAACCGATTACCGAGAGAAGTCCATCTAGGGATGCCAATCTGGACGGCAAATGAGCGAATCATCTGGCTACTCGCTGGAACTATGGGCGGAATCATTAGTAGTCTAGTCGGTAGTGGAATTAATATATTTTGTTTTTCTGTGATGGTGATTCTCTTTCGATTTTGCGAAAGAGTTGCTACGCCAACTTCTGTAATTTTGATGGCCACAAATGCTGTTTTTGGATTTGCGTTTTATGCCTGGATATTGAATGATTTTATAGAGCCTGTTCGGAGTTACTGGTTGGCAGCAATTCCTGTGGTTGTGGTCGGCGCTCCTCTGGGGGCAATATTATCTTCTCTCTTAACTCGGCAAACTCTTGCTAATATAGTAATTGGCTTGATTTCGCTAGAAATCATCAGTTCTTTATTACTGGTGGAGATGACTTCACTCGCTATCTATTCTAGCTTAATTGCTATGATGTTTTTTTCGGGTCTGAATTACTGGATGTACCGGACTAATATCTATAGTAAGGAATCAGTTGATTAGGACAGTTGGGTTATGTTTTGAGGCAATAGGGTTAGAGTTTATATGAAATCGATCGTAAAAAAGAAAAGATATTCGAGATTCAATCTATGACTACTGAATTAACTAAAGGTGCACGATTTAATCTGTCCCAAAACTATCCCGATCTACAAAAAATCCAGATAGCAGTGGGTTGGAGAACTACAGAGTCGGGATATGATATTGATGGTTCAGCGTTTATGTTAGGGGCAAATGGATTGATTCCTGCCGAAGAATATTTTGTATTTTATAATAATCCCCGATCGCCCGATCGCGCTTTGCAACGACTAGAAGATTCTCGAGAAGGTCGGCAAAGCTTTATGCTTGATTTGAGTCAAATTAGCCCGGTGATTACTGAACTGGTGTTTGTCGTTACTATTCATGAAGGAGTGGAGAAAAACCAAAGTTTTTGTTACATTGACCAAGCCTTTATGGCGATCTCCAATCCCCAAACCCAGGAAGAATTAGCCCGTTATGCTTTAACTGAGGCATTTACCTCAGAAACCGCTCTAGAATTTGGTCGCATTTATCAAAAAGGAGGACAATGGCGTTTTCATGCCCTGGGTCAAGGGTATGATTCTGGATTACAAGGCTTTTTAGACCAATATCATCAAGAAAGAGCAACCCCACCCGCTCGTGTTCCTGTTGCCCCCGAACCCATCCGCAGAGCAAAAGCGGTTGAATTAGAGAAAAAATTGGAAAAGGAAGCGCCTCTGTTATTCGATTTAGTCAAAAAAGCCGATATTTCTTTGCAAAAGGCAAATTTAACTGACCATCAAGCGCAAGTTGCCCTCTGTTTAGATGTTTCTGGTTCTATGTACTCACTCTATCACTCCGGTAAAATTCAACGGTTGGCGGAAAAAATATTAGCCCTCGGTTGTCGGTTTGATGATGATGGAGCGATTAAGATTTTCTTGTTTGCCGGAAATTCCCAGGATATGGGTGAGATGACGGTCGAGAACTTCCATAATTTTATCGGTCAAGCTCAAAATCAATATCGAGGTTCAGGAGGAACTAACTATTCTCCCGCATTGCAAGCCATTAGAAATACTTATTTTCCTGATGCGAGAGGTGCAAATCGGCGATCGCCATTTAAGGCTAATGTACCAGTTTACGTGATGTTTGTCACCGATGGGCGACCGTTCGATCGTGACCCGTCCGAACAACAGTTAAAATGGTCATCCTATGAGCCGATTTTCTGGCAATTTATGGCGATTGGGAAATCGAGTAAAGATGTCACATCGAAGCGTGGGGGCATTTTAGGCTTTTTGAGCGGTGGCAGTCAATTTGAGTTTTTAGAAAATTTGGATGATTTGGAGGGACGATATATCGATAATGCAGATTTCTTCAGTGTAGAAGATCCAGAGGCGATCGCCGACCAAGAGCTGTACGATCTACTGATGACAGAATATCCCAACTGGCTCAAAACTGCCCGCGATCGAGGTTTACTACCCTAGTGATGCCCATGAAATCTGCTTCTAGCGGCGATCGGCCTCAGCGCTATCTCCTGTTTTACAAACCTTACAATGTTCTCTGTCAATTCACGGATAATAATCCCCATACCCAAGGCAAATCAGCCAGGAAAACCCTGAAGGATTATATACCTATTCCTGGTGTTTATCCCGTAGGCAGATTAGACCGGGATAGTGAAGGGTTGCTGCTCTTAACTAATGATGGCATTCTACAGCATCGTCTCTCTGACCCACGCTATCGCCATCCGCGCACCTACTGGGTACAAGTAGAACGCATTCCTGACGACCAAGACTTAAATCCCCTGCGTCAAGGCATCAAGCTCAAAGACGGTAAAACTCGGCCTGCCCAAGTACAAATTATCCCTGAACCGAATCTTCCAGAACGCAATCCACCGATTCGCCACCGGAAAACCGTCCCCACATCTTGGTTGGAAATAACACTCACAGAAGGACGAAATCGTCAGGTACGGCGGATGACAGCAGCGGTAGGATATCCGACATTAAGATTAGTGCGGGTTTCCTTAGCAGGGTTAGGATTAGGAGCTTTAAACCCTGGCCAATGGCGCGATTTGACCCCGGAAGAAGTGGGCAATATAGCAAGGAGCTGGTTAAGTTAGGACAGCTAAATTGTGGTTTTAGGGAACAGGCAATAGAAAATGTCTTCATTTTCCCTTCTTTTGCTATACAAAATCAGTGGGCAGAAAGCACAAACAACCAGAAATGCTAATTTGTTGATTTAGGAATGACGAAATTAATGGCTGCTCGCAAAGCGAAAGAAAAATTTGTTGTTGCAATTAAAAGATTTACGAACCCTTGGGCGATCGCTGATTTAAGAATAAGTTTTGGGTCAATATTTGATTGAGACTGAAGTGTCAGAAACAGCGCTCTTAGGGAAGCGGAGCAGTGCAGTTTAATCTACCACTCGTAGACGACCTTGGCGTAATCCTTCAAATACTCGATCGATTTGGCGTTGATCGGCAAAACTTAGGGCATCTTTAGATAACAATAATCTCATAAAACCCTCTTGATCGGCGCGAGAAATTTGGCGAGTTTCAAAAATTCGCTCTATAATTTGCTCAAGATTTACTGTTGATGGACTAGCTAAACTCGTTTTCATCTCAATTCTATTGGTAAATAGGAAACTTAAGAGGATTAGATCGCACAGTCAGATTGAAGAACAGGCGACATACTCCTGGAGATGCGAAAGAAACCTTTTAGTTAAATTATACTGGATTTTAGAAAATAGTGCAGGCAGGTCAAGGGATGAAACGACGGACTTTTTTCCTTATAAGTAGCGCGATCGCCTCTTTAGGCGCAACTCTAAGTGCCCTAAGTCGCTCTTTTTCCCGCTCTCCAGTGGTTTTGGCTAATTCAGGAACTCCTTTACCGGAGCGAATTTTGGGCAAAACGGGGGAGAGCTTACCGGTTTTTGGCTTAGGAGGAGCAGGAAAAACGCCCCTATCCTGGAATGGAGCAGAGTCAGAAGCGATCGCCATTATTGAACGGGCACTAGAATTGGGCATTCGTTATTTTGATACAGCCGCTAGTTATGGTCCTAGTGAAAATTATTTAGGAAAAGTTTTACCCTCCTATCGATCGCAAGTATTCTTAACCACGAAAACGGCTGCTCGCGATCGCGATGGTGCTTGGCGAGAGTTAGAACAGTCTTTGAAGCGTTTGCAAACCGACTATTTGGATGCTTGGCAATTTCACCATGTCTCTTTTGGGGAAGAATTGGATCGCATATTTGCCCAAGATGGGGCGATCGCTGCTTTAGAAGAAGCCAAAGCCCAAAAAATTGTTCGGTTTAGTGGCATTACCGGACACCATGAACCCGCTATTCTTGTAGAAGGATTAAACCGTTATCCCTTTGATACCACGCTGGTGTCGATCAACGCAGCCGATAAACATCATCCCCGTCCCTTTATCCCCACAGTTTTACCCGTTGCCCAACAAAAAAATCTTGGTGTTATAGCCATGAAAATCCCTGCCTATGGCAAACTTTTAGAACCCGGAAGATTAACCAGTATGGATCAAGCCCTAGGCTATGTTTTATCCCAACCTGAAATTCATTCCTGTATTGTTGCTGCTGAACATGTCACTCAACTGGAAGAAAATGTTAAGGTGGCCCAAGCCTTTCAATCCCTATCCTTAGACCAACTCGAAGCCATTGAAAAACTTACCGCCGAAACTTGGCAAGAAGCCACATTTTTCCGCCGTTGGACTTAATGAAGTTTAACGATAATTTTCTTGACTTGTATTGACTCTCGTGGTGTTAGACAGGGTATCCTCTTATGGTGAAGTCAAATAGGTTATGTTTGATCGAATTAAAAACCAAGCCCAAGAAAGAGCCGCCGAAGTTGCAGATGCAGCTCAAGAAAAAATTGAAGATGTTATTGATGAATTTAACAAATTTCTGCCCTTAGCAGAAGACCTAGGTTTAAGCCTAGATAGCTTTAATATTGAAGCTGGAATTTTACCGGAAATCAATGCGACTTTAATCGGTTCTGTTGATCAAATTGATAATGAAACCGTTGAGCGCATCATTGCCGAAAATGAGAATAACCAGCTCTTAGTCGCTGCCCTAAAAGCTGTCTTGATGGCCAAAGGCTTTCATGAAAAACTCGAGGGCGTGTATATTCAGATCCTACAAGATTTGGTCATTGATATTAAATTGGGTATTCCTCCCAGTATTTCTTGTAAATTCAAAAAATCGAATCACAACAACGACAAAAAAGAGAAGTAAAGTGCTTCGCGCTAGGCAATAGGCTTGCTTTGCAATAGCTTGTATAGCTTAGGTTCTAAGGCTTCAAGCTGTACCTCAGAGAAGAGAGAAACGCTATAATACCAGTAGGGGCGAAAAACAAAAACTTTTCGCCCCTATTGTCTTTTTCCGGACTTCTGCAAGAAGTCTACTGAAGGTTTCACCCAACTTTGTGTTCCATCTGCCCAACATTCGTTTTTCCAGATGGGAGCATCTTCCTTGAGTGCATCAATGGCATACTGACAAGCAGCAAAGGCTTCTGCTCGGTGAGGACTACCCACGGCAATAATCACACTCACTTCACCAATTTCCAAATATCCTAACCGATGGTGAATCACCACTCGATTTACGCTAGGATAGGCTTGATGAATACGTTGGGCAATCTGCTTAAAGATTTCTAGAGCCATCGGTTTATAGGCTTGATAATCGAGAGCGATCACCGGTTTCCCTTCGGTTTGATTGCGAACCATACCGCTCATCAGGGCGATCGCCCCATTGCCGGGATCTTCTGCTAAATGATACACTTCTTCTAACGAGAGGCGATCGCGAGTAATCTTAAACTGCTCTAACATAACACCATAGCCATCATTCACTAAACCTATCTAAACATGAACTCCCCGCCCCTCCTTCAAGGTCACCTGAAAACCGTCCATCATATTGCCCTCAACGTCAAAAACATGGACGCTTCCCGGCACTTTTACGGTCAAATCCTAGGCTTAGAAGAACTCACGGGCGAACAAGTCCCCGAAACCCTCATTAACCTCGTCGCTGCTGGAAAAGTTGCCAACTTTCGCACTCCCGATGGCATCATTATAGACCTGTTCTGGGAAGCTGAATTATCTCCCCCAGACCCCAATCCTAAAACCCAATTTACCCGCGCCAACCATCTCGCCTTTGATATTGCCCCAGAAGACTTCGATCGTGCCGTTTCTGTCCTCCAGCATCATCAAGTAGAGATCGATCACGGCCCCGTCAGTCGCCCCACAGGACGTGGAATTTACTTCTACGATCCCGATGGTTTTCTCGTCGAAATTCGCTGCGATCCCGATTAATTATTTTATCAGATTTTACCCTTAAAAATGGCAAGCACTTCCACCTTATCTTTACCCAAAATGGGATGCGGAACCTGGGCATGGGGCAATCGATTACTCTGGCAATATGACCCTACCATGGATCGAGACTTACAAAACGTCTTTAATCTCTGTGTGAGCAATGGCATTACCCTATTCGACACTGGAGATTCTTATGGAACCGGTAAATTCAATGGCCAAAGTGAAAAGCTCCTCGGACAATTTGCCCAAGAGTGTATTGCTGCCAATATAGATAGTCTTTGTATCGCCACCAAACTCGCCCCTTATCCTTGGCGCTTCACCCGAAATGCCATGGTGCAAGCCGGAGAAGCATCCGCTCAACGCTTGCAACGACCCATTGATTTAGTGCAAATTCATTGGTCTACTGCTAATTATGCTCCTTGGCAAGAATGGGCACTCTTGGATGGGTTAGCTGATTTATATGAACAGGGAAAAGTAAAAGCAGTGGGTTTATCCAATTATGGGCCCAAACGCTTACAAAAAGTGGTCAAGCACTTGCAAAACAGAGGCATTTCTGTTCTTACCCTACAGGTACAATATTCTCTCTTATCTACCGCTCCAGTGACCCAACTGAATCTTAAAGCGGTCTGTGATGATTTGGGCATTCAACTGATTGCCTATAGTCCCTTGGCGTTAGGACTGTTAACCGGAAAATATATGGAATCTGGACAATTACCCCAAGGACTGCGTAAAGGGTTATTTCAGGAATTATTACCCCAAGTCAAACCGGTTTTAGAGTGCCTGCAAGCGATCGCCAAGTTTCGCCACAAAACCCCCTCGCAAGTAGCATTAAATTGGTGTATGGCCAAAGGTTCGATTCCGATTCCTGGCGCAAAGAATACTCGTCAAGCTCAGGAAAATATAGGCGCATTAGGTTGGCCTTTAACCCCTGGGGAAGTCGATGAATTAGATCGAGCAGCGGCAGGTTTGAAAAAGGGAATGGTCAAGAATATTTTTCAGACGGGTTAAAGGAATTGGGGAATAGGGAATAGGCAAAAGGCAATTTCCCCGTGTCCCCGTGTATCCGTGTCTCCCAATTACCGTCCAGCAACGCGAGATTGAGACATGGCCAATAAAATCATACTGGGATCAACCCATTGACCGGCGTATTTCAAGCCCCAATGCAAGTGCGGGCCACTGGTGCGTCCGGTCATACCGATTCTACCAATGCGATCGCCAGAATTCACCATCTGACCTTCCCAAAGAATAATGCCACCAGCCTGATCCATCAAATAGGGACGACCTTGATGGGTTCCTACCCGTCCCTTGACATGGCAATAAATATGCTCCCAATATCCTGACTCAATCACAATTCCTGTGCCGCAGCGATTATCTTCCCACACTTCCACGACCCTTCCAGTCCACCAACTGCGAATATAACTACCATAGGGAGCGGCCAAATCTAAACCGTAATGATAGCCTCCAGCACGGGGCCCAAACCGGGACGTATACTCCACAAAATTTTCCACAGGAAATGAAGCACTATTCCAACCCCTCATGGCCGCCATTGGTACCGATTCTACCACCTGGCCTCGATCAATCTCGATACTTTGAGTTGGCAATCCCGTTGCATTCAACCCCAACGTCAGGCTTAAGCCCAAAAACGCTTTCCAGAACCCTAATCTATGTTTGCGTGCTACCATGATTCCTCTGTGCGATCGCTCTAGATAATGTACTAAAAAATCTATGTTTAGACCATTCTCATTGCTGTTGCGATCATCCGGATACCCCAGACTATCACTTCAGCTCATCTGCATTTTATAAAAAAATCTAAAATCCCGATGGCCATAACTCATTCAATGCGATACCTTAAAGGATTATTGTACGCAGATTAAGTCATCATCAAGATCATCAATGGAACCTGATTTATTGCCCACAGAGATTATTGTCACCCATCCCCGTGAGAACTTAGGCAAAATTCAACTCGACTGGACTCCCCAACCGGGAAACTATCTTAATATTGAAGGCAAAACCTATACTGTTCTGGAGCGTCGTCATCGCTATACCCTAAAATCGGGCCAATATCGTTTACACAAAATTGCCCTCTATGTTCAACCGTCCTCCCCTCCCAGAGAACAAAGCTTAGTCGAGGGACGGTGGATTATTGGCGATAGTACTTGTCGCTTTAATGCCTTATCTGAATTAATTCGTTGTGCAGTCTATCCAGAAGGCCCCTGTTCTAGTTGTAGATTCTATGAACAGAGAACTTGAGCTGTATTAATCTTCATTGTCTAGTCATCGGGATAATGATATTTATGCCAATGACGAGCAATATCTACCCGACGACAAATCCAAATCCGCTCGTGCTGTTGCACATAATCTAAAAAGCGAGCCAAAGCTGCCGCTCGTCCAGGTCTTCCTGCTAATCGGCAATGTAGACCAATACTGAGCATTTTGGGACTCTCTTCACCTTCTGCGTACAAGAGGTCAAAGGCATCTCGCAGATAAGTAAAAAACTGATTTCCACTATTAAAGCCTTGGTAAGTGGCAAACCGCATATCATTGGTATCTAGAGTATAGGGAATGACCAAGTGGGGTGGGCCATACTCCATGATCCAGTAGGGTAAATCATCAGCATAACTATCTGCATCATACAAAAAACCCCCAGCTTCTATCACCAGTCTCCGGGTATGGGGACTCACTCGACCGGTATACCATCCCAAGGGACGAGACCCAGTTACTTGAGTATGGATTTCTATAGCTTTTGTAATATGTTCTCGTTCGGTTTCTTCGCCAATATGTTGATAGTCAATCCAGCGGTAACCATGGGAGGCAATTTCCCAGTCTGCTTGTTTCATTGCAGCTACGGCTTCTGGATTGCGCTCTAAGGCCATGGCTACCCCATAGATGGTGACGGGGATTTGGCGTTTCGTAAACAGGCGATAGAGTCGCCAGAATCCAACTCGACTTCCATATTCATAGATGGATTCCATGTTCATATTACGAACTCCATCTAAAGGTAATGCACCTATAATTTCTGAAAGAAAAGATTCAGAATGAGAATCACCATGAAGAATACAGTTTTCTCCACCTTCTTCGTAGTTAATGACAAATTGAACCGCAATTCTGGCTTGATTTGGCCATTGAGGGTCAGGAGGATGTTGGCCATAACCGATAAATTCACGAGGAGATTGAGGGAGCATAACAACCGTCCAAATGTTTTATTTCATTTCTAAATCTTGCTAAGGTTAACTTTGAAGTTCTTCCAGTTCTAAGGTTAACGAAGGCATTAACCGTTGTAAATTTTTCAAAGATTTTCCTTGCCAAGGAATCCCTTTTGATCCTTTGACGACCATGGCCATATCTTTCTTCTGACGAATTTTAATTACGAATTTTGAGAGCATACTAATCCCTGAACTATTCAGAAATTCCAAGTTTCGTAAATTCAACGTAATCACAGGAGGCTGTTGTTCAGCAATCTCTTCTAAAATTTGTACAATCGGGGCATATTCATCCATGCCACTTAACCGTAGAGAGCCTTGAAAACTAATGGTTTTCGTTTCATCATCATAGTATACGTTGTAGTCCTCTGTTTTTATTTCGATAGTCATTCATTCATTCTCCTTAGTGTCGATAATTATTTTTGATTGTCTTTAACTACACTTAAACAGGATTAAGTGTTAATCAATTTATATGGGGAGTTGTACCATGGTAGTTACTTTAATTATACCAGGGTGATCGGGAACCGTTTCAAAGCTCCATCCCAACTTGGCAAAGTAGTCATTAAGCATGGTCAACAGTCCTAATCCTGAATTAGAGCTGCTCTCTTCTTGGGCACTACTTTCGAGTTGTTCCAAGTATAGAGTTTGAGGATCGCCTTGCTCTATTTTTTTCAAGAACGTTTGGAATTTATTCACATGTTGACCGGGGATACTGTTCGAGGTGGTAAAGATGATTTTATCTTCTCGTACTTGCAGACGAATACTAATCGGAAATTCTGAAGTTTCGTCGTTAAACTTCATGGCATTTTCTAATAATTCATTGGCAATGTAGCTGACCGCACTCTTGACTTCTGCTTGCTGTTGTTCTGAAATATCATCTTTGGCAGGGAAAAAAGTAGTCAGATAGTCAGCGAGGAAGTCTGCTGATAAGCCATTGTTGCGCCAACGCTGTTTTAAGGGAACAGAGCTGGGGGAAAATCCAATAATTAAGTATTCTGGACTCTCCGGTAAGTCGTCGATATAGTCACCAAAAGTTTCTGCCATTTTTGAATTCACCTTTGACCATTTTTCTTGCTCTATGGATTTAAATATATTGTATATAGCGTTTCTTTTTTCTCCTTAGATTTGGATAAATGAGACGGGACTTGTTCATTGTACTATGGATATTTGCTTTGAGATCAAGGAAGTTAAGGGTAAAGGATGACCCGATCGCGGCCTTGTTTTTTTGCTTGGTACAAGGCCACATCGGCTGCTTTGATTAATTCTCTAGGGGTAGATCCATGCATAGGATAGCAAGCAACACCAAGGGAAATGGTGACTGGAGCTAATTGTTGTCCTTGATGATGAACTTCAAGGTTTTTAACTTCTTGCCGCACTTGTTCAGCGAATTCCGCCGTCTCCTCCAGACTGCGATCTGGTAGGACGAGGGTTAATTCTTCTCCACCATAGCGAAATGCACTTCCTATCTGTTCCACTTGCTTTTGTAAACATTGACCAACGGCTTGGAGGACTTTATCCCCTGCATCATGACCAAATGTGTCATTAAATACTTTGAAATAATCGATGTCAATCATCACTACCTCTAAGCAGAGGTGATATCCTTTAGCGCGATTGAGTTCTCGCTCTAAGACTTCTTCGAGGTGGTGACGATTATATAGTTGAGTTAAACTATCATGAATACTTTCTTGATGGCTTTGCTCTTCAATAAAATCTGCATGTTCAGTAATCGCCTCTAAAATAATTTCCAAATCTTCTTTCTCCCTAGAGACTATTTCCAGAAGACGATTCAGTTCAGTGGTCGAGCGTTGAAGTTTTTTTTTCTACCTGCTTACGTTCCAAAACTTCTGCTCTCAGTTGTCGATTGGATTCATGAAAAAGGTTTTCTACTGTGTCTGAATGGTCTATCGTATTTTCTAAGAGAATTTCTAAGTCTTGTTTTTCTTGTTTGAGCATCCTGATTTCCTGACGCAAGCTTTCAAGTTCTGGTTGATATTGACTGAGAGATTGAGAGGAAACATCCCTAGAGGTAGACAGTTCAGGATAGGACATAGTAGATTCAATAAAATATTTAACACTCATCGGCTGGCTTTGTATCCGGATCAACGGTTATCATGGTTTTAACACTAATAAGGTGATATCGTCATAGATTTTCTGCTGATCAATATGACACAAGATGCCGTTAATGATATCTTGTCAAATGGCTTTTGTGGAATTTTGCCAATTTTGGCTGAGAATTTGACACAGACGATCTACTCCATACTGCACTTCATCTAAATTTTTCGCTTCCGTAACACCATTCGTATAAAGAAGTACGATGTTATAAATCGTGCGATTGAGGGCGGTAATTTCTTGATTGGCGTGGGAGAATGGGGCGGTGCGTTGAGTCATTGGAAATATAATGAGTAAGGATGGTCAAGGTTGAATCGATGAAGGTCTATGACTCGTATCCCCAAATTAACTTACGATCGCGGTACGCTGATTTTGCATCCCCCACCGAAGGGAAAAACTTGGGTTGATTATGCTACTTGGGACGATCGAGTAGAAAAGTTTCGTATTTTGGCGATTCATTATCGCCGGTTAATGGAAACGTTGTGGGAGGAAAAGGCTGTATTTGACGATCGCGCCAAAGAATTTTACCCCGTAGAGTTAATTCCTGCCTTAGAAATGACTCCCTATCCCCACCAGGTGGAAGCTCTGCAAGCGTGGCGGGATGCCCAACGTCAGGGGGTGGTGGTTCTGCCGACGGCTGCGGGAAAGACCTATTTGGCTCAATTAGCCATGCAGATTACCCCCCGAACGACATTGATTGTTGTGCCAACGTTAGATTTAATGCATCAATGGTATGCCCATCTAAAGGCAGCATTTCCGGATGTGGAGGTGGGGTTATTGGGGGGCGGATCGCGCGATCGCTCTCCTGTCCTTGTGGCAACCTATGATAGTGCGGCGATTCATGCGGAGGCGTTGGGGTCTCGCTATGGGTTGCTCATTTGCGATGAGTGTCATCATTTACCGACTGAGTTTAGTCGTGTGATTGCTGAATATGCGATCGCCCCCTATCGGTTAGGCTTAACTGCGACGTTAGAGCGAGCGGACGGACGACACCAAGATTTAGCCTTTTTGTTGGGGGCAACGGTGTATCAGAAAACCGCGCAAGAGTTATCAGGTAAGGCTTTAGCGCATCATGAAGTGGTGCAAATTAAGGTGAAATTGTCCCAACAGGAAAAGCAGCGATATGAAGCATTAATTGAAGAGAGGAACCAGTTTCTGCGATCGTCTAACATTTTCCTCGGTTCCGTGAAAGGCTGGCAACTCTTTGTCCGCGCCAGTTGCAGGTCTCCAGAAGGTCGTAGGGCAATGTTAGCACATCGTGAGGCCAAGGCGATCGCCCTGTCAACTGATAGTAAACTCCGCGTTCTTCAAGACCTCCTTAGCCAACATTATCCCGAAAAAATCCTCATTTTCACCGCTGATAACACCACCGTTTATCAAATTTCCCAAACGCTCCTTATTCCTGCCATTACCCATCAAACCCCCGTCAAAGAACGCCATGATATGCTTACCCGCTTCCGTCAAGGAGAATATAAAACTTTAGTCGCTTCCCACGTTTTAAACGAAGGCGTTGATGTTCCCGATGCTCGCATTGCCATTATTTTATCTGGAACCGCATCCAAGCGCGAATATATTCAACGCTTAGGGCGAGTCTTGCGGAAAGGTTCTCAAAAAAACAAACAGGCTATTCTCTACGAAGTGATTGCCGAAAACACAGCAGAAGAACGCACCTCAGAACGTCGCCGAGGAGAACCTAAAAAAGAATCTACTTCGCTCACTCCCTTACGTTTGATTTATGGTCAAGGAGAGACTCAAATCCAACGAGCAGCAGAACACACTTCATCCTACACCACAGAAACCGAAAAAGACAAAGGCAAAGACGATCTCTAAATTATGCCTCATTGCGATTAGAATGATCGGCTAACCAATAGGATAAATCTTCCAGATTAGCTAATTGAAAAATAGCAACACTGAGTAACTCTAACTCAGATAAAGACAACTCTTCTATCTGGGTTTTTAGACTCTGTTCCAGCTCTCCAAAACGCTGTTCGAGTAACCGCAATATTAATTTAAGTTGTCCCAAAAATTCTCCCTCTGCGCGTCCTTCTTCCCGTCCTTCTTCCCGTCCTTCTTCTCGTCCTTCTTCTCGTCCCTGTGCAAGTCCATCTATTCTCGCTTGCACCGCGTAACCTTGCTGGTCTAGCAGCCAGATTTCATTTTGGTGTAACTCTTCTGCTTCCTTTGGACTTAAATTAGCTCGATTAGCAATTTCTAGAGCTTTGCCAATTTCTGGCACTTCTTCTAGACGACTGGGAATCATCTGTAAATTAGGTGCTTCTTTCATAAAATAAATCCATTTGTCAGTCAAGGTTTCCAAGACTTCTAGGGATTTATTGAATTTTTGCAATTCTACAAAGATGAGTTCGATCTGTTCGCCTGGATAGTCAAATGATAATTTTTTTTCCTTTAAAGAAAAGTGAGTGATAATGGGGTCAACCTTTGGAAACAGAGGAAAATCGACAATCGTTAGGGAAATCACCGGTTGCAGTCGCGTATAACTTTGGGCAACACTGAGTTGATTGCCATAGGTTTTAGCACAGTTATATAAGACTCGCTTTTTAAATGCAGGGGTGTTATATAATTGCATTTCGATCAGTACCGTGGTGCCGTTGCTTAAGATGGCTTTGACATCAAGATAGCTGTCTTTGATGAGTCTAATGTCACTTTGATTAGAAGGATCGATAATGTCTAGGTCAGTAATTTCTGAGCGACCTTCATAGATCAGGGCGTTTAAGAAGCTAATCAGAATATCTTTACTTTGTTGGGAGCCAAAGATACGCTTAAAGGCGAAATCGGTTTTGGGACTGATAAATTCCATGATTTTATCCTCTAACTTTAGAGTCCTGAAACTTGCTGGAGTAGATTCATTAATCCTACTTTTTTTAATTGTGCCAATTTTTGAGCATCTCGGACTAATAAAGCTCCAGCAAAACCTAGGGAATTAACGGAAATGGAGTGCCAAGAGTCCTGGGAGCGGGGAATGACCATCATCCAGCGGCGAGTGATCAGTAAATTATAGGCTCCGGTTTGTTGAATGCCTGGGTTGTCTTGTTCTAAGCGTCCCACATGCCGCAGGAGCTGATAGTAGCAGTTAAGGCTCACCTGAGCGGCGTTTTCTGGGCTGTTAATTATCTCAGGGTCAAAAAAGCGAATCGCATGGGGAAAGGGCAGTTGATGGCTTTGATAGGGACTACTCTGAGGCGATTTGGAGTCGAATACCGTCTCTATGGGAATGGCAATGCCTTCGGGGATCAGGGGAAGGGGAACGAGTTGTAGGTGTTTGTGGGGTTGACTTGCCCCGGCATCCGTGCCACCATTGTAGAACCCGAGACCATCAATTTCTGCTAGGGCGAACCACAAGGCTTGAAAATCGGCAAGGGTGAGCCAATTGTCCTGGGGTTCAAAGTCGCGGGTGACGATCAGGATATGGTGGCCTACAACGTTATATTTGTTGAGCAGACAGTGGTGGGTGGGGGAGATATTGGTAAGGAAGAGGTTGCGATCGCAGGGCAAAAATGGATTAACCGGTTTGCTAGACTCTGAAGAGACTTGTTGCTTGCGTTTTTGGGCTTCTTTGCGGGCTAGGTTAGAAATAATTCTGACGAGAAAGGGAATACCCCGATCTTCGATGATTTCGTAGTTGGTGAGAATAGGATGTAGGGCCCCGCAACTTAAGGCATACTGGGTTTGTTGGCGAATTCGGTCACTTAATGTGCCAGGGGTGAATAATGGGGAATTCGTTTGCATCCGTAGTTGAGGGCCCTTAGTTTCTTCAGCCTTATGATAGGGCTTTCAGGGACAGATTTAAACAGCCAGAGCTTCAGGTTCGCTGATGCAGAGGCGATCGCATAATATCTCAGTCACTAACTTGACATTTTCTGGCTCATACCCTTGATAAATTTCCAGATGTGCAGAAGGAGGCGCTTCAAATAACAGGTATTCTTGGGGGAATACCACCCGTTCAAAATACCAGTTGGGAATATTGGTAATTCGGGCAATCTGAATCGATTCAGTTCCGTTTTTATAGCTACAGACTAAACGCTGAGACTGGAGTTGAGATAAGGCATCAAGAATTTGGCTCATGTTAAGAGGAGATTAATTGACTTTTAACTAAATGGTCTGCATCTCTGAGAACGGGATCAGAGCAGGGTTATATCCCAAAAAAACATAACCTAATACTATCATACCTATTTTTTTATCTTTAGGTTGATCATGGAAAAAATACATAACCAACATGCGAATTCAGGTAATTTTTGTCTGGAAAGTAATTATTCTAGGAAAAGATGGTGCTGAAATGTTGATCCTCCCATCTAGGATGAGAAATTGCCCCTTGCGGGTTTGAGCGGTTGCGATCGCCCCCTTTTCCCCATATGCTAAATAAATCTAGACCAAATCTTACATAACTTGGGTCAATCGAGTTTAATTAACCATATGGGACAAAAACGTAACTTAACTGCAATCATCACAGGCGCATCCTCTGGAGTCGGCTTATACGCAAGTAAGGCTATGGCTAAACGGGATAACTGGCATGTTATCATGGCTTGCCGTAACCTAGAGAAGGCTGAAGCGGCGGCTAGGGAATTGGAGATTCCCAAGGATGCGTATACAGTTATGCCTTTAGATCTAGCAGATTTACAGAGTGTGCGTAACTTTGTTAATACCTTCCATGAAAGTAAACGCGCTCTAGATGTACTATTGTGCAATGCGGCAGTATATCTACCGTTGCTGAAAGAACCCCAGCGGTCAGTAGATGGTTATGAGGTCAGTGTCGCCACGAACCACCTGGGTCATTTTCTTCTATGCAACCTACTCTTAGACGATCTGATTCAGTCTAAATTCTCCAACCGTCGCCTGATTATCCTGGGAACAGTAACAGCAAATACGAAAGAGCTAGGGGGTAAAATTCCCATTCCTGCCCCTCCTGATTTAGGCGATATGAAAGGATTGGAACAAGGATTTAAAGCTCCGATTTCTATGATTGATGGCAAGAAATTTAAATCAGGTAAAGCCTACAAAGATAGCAAACTTTGTAATATGCTCATTACCCGCGAACTCCATCGCCGCTATTATGAATCGACTCAAATTGTGTTCAATTCGCTCTATCCCGGATGTGTGGCAGATACGCCTCTATTCCGCAATCATTATCCCCTATTCCGTACAATTTTCCCCCTATTTCAAAAGAATATTACCGGTGGCTATGTTTCCCAAGAATTAGCTGGAGAACGGGTTGCCGACGTAATGGCCGAGCCAGAATATCAACAATCTGGAGTTCATTGGAGTTGGGGAAACCGCCAAAAAGAAGGCCGCCAAGCCTTCGCACAAGAACTTTCAGCCGAAGGAAGTGATATGGAAAAGGCAAAACGTTTATGGGAGTTGAGTGAAACGTTAGTGGGACTCTCTTAATCAGAATTAAGCAAGGAAAGTCCCTCTCCTGTGAGAGAGGGCAATATCTTGTCGATTCACCAAACTAATCGTAATCAAGAGGGGCAATGGCTGTTTGCCCCTATACCGTGTCTGCTTTTCATTTAAAAACGCTATAGAACCCCTTGAGCAACTTGTCTTTCAAGAATTGATGACAGCACGAAGCGCTAATGTAACGATGGATTTATGTTAACCATCAGTGCCCTCACATATTTCGTATCATTGTGTTAAACTCTGTTGCAGTTTAGTTACATTACGCCCCAACTGGCCCAGAAAACCCCCAGAAAATGGTACGATTCAATCCGTGTTGTGTAACGATTGTGGAGAAAACCTTTGGGTATAAGGGTTGCTGTAGTAGGATCGGGGCCAGCAGGTGCAAGCACTGCTGAGACCCTAGCAAAGGCAGGGATTGAAACTTATCTGTTTGAGCGTAAGCTAGACAACGCGAAACCCTGCGGTGGAGCTATTCCCCTCTGTATGGTCAGTGAATTTGACTTACCGCCTCAGATTATTGATCGGCGCGTAAGAAAGATGAAAATGATCTCGCCATCTAACAGAGAAGTTGATATTAATATAGAGCGGGAAGACGAATATATTGGTATGTGTCGCCGGGAAGTGCTAGATGGCTTCATGCGCGATCGCGCAGCCGAACTGGGCGCTACTTTAATTAACGGAACGGTCCAGAAACTGGAAATTCCCACCAATAGCACAGATCCCTATACCCTGCACTATAGTGACCATTCTCAGGGAGGCACGGTTGGAGTGGCGAAAACTCTCCAGGTTGATGTTGTCGTTGGTGCAGATGGAGCAAACTCCAAAGTCGCTAAAGCGATTAAAGCAGGAGACTATAACTACGCGATCGCCTTCCAAGAGCGTATCCGTATTCCCGATCATCTAATGAACTACTATGAAGACTTGGCGGAAATGTATGTCGGAGACGATGTATCGCCAGACTTCTACGCTTGGGTATTCCCCAAATACGACCATGTGGCTGTCGGAACGGGAACGATGAAAGTTAACCAAGCCAAAATTAAACAATTGCAAGCCGGAATTCGCGCTCGTGCTGCCAAGCGCTTGGTTGGCGGAGAAATTATCAAGGTGGAAGCCCACCCCATCCCCGAACATCCCCGTCCCCATCGAGTACGCGGTCGGGTTGCCCTCGTGGGTGATGCCGCAGGAACCGTAACCAAGTCTTCTGGAGAAGGAATTTACTTTGCTGCCAAGTCCGGTCGTATGTGTGCAGAGGCGATCGTCGAATTTTCCAACAACGGTCAACGCATTCCCACAGAAGACGATCTCAAGGTTTACATCAAACGCTGGGATAAGAAATATGGCCTGACCTACAAGGTACTCGATATCCTGCAACAGGTCTTCTATCGCAGCGATGCCACCCGCGAAGCCTTTGTCGAAATGTGTTCCGATAAGGACGTACAACGGCTAACCTTTGACAGCTACTTGTACAAAACCGTGGTTCCCGCGAATCCCTTGATCCAAATGAAGATTACTGCGAAAACCATTGGTAGCTTGCTCCGGGGTAATGCTTTAGCCCCTTAAGTGCTGTAACTTACTGTACGTATCGCCAATACGAATCAACATCGATAAGATCCTCCCTCTCATACAGAGGGGGGATTTTTAATGGTCATCGCCCTGGACTTATTTAGAATTATTTGCAATAATGATCTTGTTAAACCTCACGACACAGATGAGGATGAACAACAAAATTTATTACAGATTGAGGAAATAGATAGATGCTCCAAACGACTCTGGCACAGACTTTATCGATCGCCATAGAATCAGTATGTCCTCTAGCCTTATCAGCCTTATTTCTTGGATTCTGCGGAGCAGTGGTTGCAGCCTTTCAAAAAGCCATCCCTCAGATGAAACGGCTGCATTCTGTGCCTTGCAATTATTGTGTGTATTTTACAGGCTGTCATTATCTCAAATGCACCGTTCACCCGTCTAAAGCATTAACAGAGGAGGCGATTGACTGTCGTGACTTTGAACACCTATCCTACAGAAAATCCTGTTGCACTAAAGATTGTAAAAGTTAGTTAAGCGAAAGAAGGGAAACCTTGAAAATGCAAGGTTTCCCGATTAACCATCTATATAAAACAACTGGAGAACTCAGACCCTATTGAGGAGCAGCGATAAAGATCAAGGTTGTAATCAATATTACTACAGCAAGTGCAGGAACAATCAATAACACCCGACGGTAAACTGCGGCACTGCAATCTTGGACTCCATTGCTAAAAGTTCGCAATAATCCCAACCTTTGTAATTGTCGCAGATAAGAGGCATCATAACGGGCCATCCGTGCAAACGGAAGGTCACCTTGCGATCGCTGGGGCAAAATCCGCCGCCGTTGATACGGGACAATATCATCTCCGAAGTTTTCTTGATATTCTTCAGTATCAAGCAACTGATCGATAAATCCGCGCAATCCTTTGGTGGCTAAAACAATTGACCAAGCCAGCTTTTCTTGAGGATTATACACTTCACGTCCTAAAAAGCGTTGAATGCACATTTCGACAAACCGATAATTATTATTGGTGTCGTAATTCAAGCGCCGAAACGAATCCGAAAGAGCCAAACCGCGCATAAAACCGCGCACGGTAATTTCGCCGTGACGGAATTGCGATTCTAAAGCAAGTTGGCGATTAAACGCGATCATTTGTTGTTCATTAAACACCTGTCGATAACCCGCCCAAATAATTTCATCGATTTCTGTTCCTTTGGGCAAGTTTTCAGCGCTGTAAATCCTCGGTTGTTCATCCCCAGGAATTTCATAGTTTTTGACTCGCTGATTTTGGCTCGACAGTGGATAAGTTAAAAGGGGAAGATTCATGTCACACTTTTGTCCGTTGAGTTATCAAAAAGGGATACCGATCCCCCTGAAGAAGGGGGACTTTTGGGAATTAGGTCAGTCCAGCTCGACTGATTTCGAGCAAAATGAAACTGGCAAAAATAACGCCACCTAAACCCCCAACTAGAAAGCCGGAAGTGAATAAACTCCAATCTTTGTAGCCTTTGATGTTATCGGGTAGAACACCTCGTGGTTTTTGTCCGGGTTGAAAGATTGCCGATCCATATAAGAACAGACAAATACTAAGAATCAGAACTAAACCGCAGGCACTGCCAAATCCGGCTAAAAGAGCGGAATCTGTATCGCGCAGGGGCCCTAGTTTCAGAAATGGGCCCAGAAGCAAATAACCGTGGGCCATGCCAATTTCTAATCCTCGGGCAATGGGAGATAATCCTTTTCGATAAATAGGGAGATTTTTCACCCAAGTTAGACTAATCTCACTGGTGTTTAGGGGAGTAGCCAGATTACCTTGTTGGAAATCATTTTCGTAGGGTTGCACGATCCCTGAAAATAAGGGTTGGTTAAATTGAGTATCCCCAAATAAGGCTTCTGGATTGAATTTCATGTTACTGAAGACAAACCCAGCCGCGATCGCCCGTGCCCTCAGGGCGTGCCAAAAATGACCAGCTAAGAGCAAACTGGCAAAAATGATATGAAACAACATTAACCAAGTCCGCACAGTGATGGTGCCATCGACCGTTAAGGTTTCAGCAGGGCCATAGAATACGGAAGGATAGACCGTCTCATTCACCCAAACCAAGTAGGCAGCGAAGTAACCCATGTAAGCTAGAGCCGCCTGAGAGTAAGACAAATAAGCCTCACCCGACCAGACAAACAGCCCTTTAGCCCAAGCAGTAGGCTGGGTATAAATATGCCAAATTCCACCTAAAATACAGAGGATACCGATCCATACATGACCGCCCACCACATCTTCTAGATTGTTGACTGCGGCCATACCTTGCAGTGTCCAGCCATCGGGGGTAATGCCTACCACATAGCCAAAAATGGTTAGGGGGTTGAGTGTGGGATCGGTGACCAAGCGAACATCGGCGATCGCCGGATCGTATAATCCTCCTACTACAGTTGCCTTCAGTACTAGCAACAGCGCCCCCATTCCCAGCAACACCAAGTGAATGCCGAGAATGCTCGTCATTTTGCCCCCATTTTCCCAGTCATAGCCAAACCCTTTTACATCCAGGGTTTCCGGGCCAAGGACTGCATGATAGATCCCCCCAGCTCCCAGAATGGCAGAACTGATTAAATGAACCACACCAATGGAAAAATAGGGAACGGTATCAATAATTTGTCCTTCACCTCCCACTCCAATCCCTAATGTTGCCAGATGAGGCAACAAGATCAGACCTTGGTTATAAATGGGCAAGTCAGGATTGAGGCGTGAGAGTTCAAACAACGTCATTGCCCCAGCCCAGAGGACAATCAATCCTGCATGGGCAATATGAGCGCCGAGCAACTTACCCGACAGATTGACAAAGCGGAAGTTACCCGCCGACCAGGAATAGGGATTAACAGAATCTTTAACGTAGTCGGTTTCCGGAGAACTTCCTGGAAACGCTACAGAAGTTAAGTTAGCGCTGGTCATGTCAACTTACCTGTCCTCGTGTCGATGTAATGACGCGGCCTTCAACAAAGCTGTATCCTGCTGCTCGCAAGGCATGGAAGAGATGACCTTGTAGAAAGAAGAAGCCCAGCCAAAAATGAGCGTTGGCGAGCCAAACCCGTACAGTTAATGCACCATTCGTGCTGGTAAACACCGGGAAGCGATCGAACGTTAACGATAAGGTAGGGCCGTAAAATTCTATGGGAAATACCGTGGAGTTAACGGAGACAAACAAGGTAGCGATAAAGGCCATTAGGCTAACCGCACCGATGCTATACGAAAGATAGCCCTCACCTGACCAAACAAAGAGGTTTTTTGCCCAAGAGAATGGAGTCGTCTGGATGTGCCAAATTCCACCAAAAATGCAGATTGCACCGATCCAAATATGTCCACCGATGACATCTTCTAGGTTGTCCACACTGGCTAGCCAGTATTTTCCTTGAGTGCCAAAGAAATAACCAAAAATCACGGAGGGGTCTAAGGTAGGATTGCTGACAACGCGCACATTTTGTACTACAGGGTCATAAATTCCTCCTAAGATCGTGGCTTTGGCCACAAGGAGAAACGCGCCTATACCGAGTAAGACCAGATGAATACCAAGAATCGTAGTCATTTTGTTGGCATCATCCCAGCGATAGCCGAAGAAGGGAAAGTTTTGTTCCAGAGTCTTCGGCCCTTTGAGGGCGTGGAATATTCCGCCAGCTCCCAGGAACGCAGAGCTGATGAGATGCAAAACCCCGATGACGAAGTAGGGATAAGTATCAATGATTTGACCTCCTTCTCCGACTCCCCAACCCAAGCGCGCGAGGTTGGGCAGAACAATCAGTCCTTGTTCGTACAGAGATTGATCGGGTTTATACCCCGATACTTCAAAGAGGGTAATTGACCCGGCCCAGAGTACAATCAGTCCAGCGTGGGCTACATGAGCGCCCAATAGTTTTCCAGAAAGGTTGACCAGACGAGCATTCCCGGCTCGCCAGGGAATGGCTTGCATGGTGTCAGTGGCAACTGCCATAAGATACACTCCTCCTATTCAGATTGTTGTATTTGTAAGCCTGTAGGTACGATTAAGGTGACATCTTTGGCTACGAAGTCAAAGAACGTGTTAAACCGTACTCCTTTTTCCGCTATGCGGGCCCGATAGGCGTGCCAGATATGACCAACAAGGGCGATAAATCCAAGAGCGGCATGGACGCTTGAGAGGACGGCTCGGATTCCGGATTCACCAACCGGGCCGTAAAAGGCACTGGGATAAGCAATGTCGTTGACGGTGACAAAGCAAGCGACGCTGAAACCGGCGATCGCCAGCGCTCCTAAGCTGTAAGATAGATAGGCTTCTGCTGACCACACCAGCCTTTGCTTGGCCCAATCGAGGGGTTTAGAAACGATGTGAAAAATCCCCCCACTCATGCAGAGTATGCTCACCCAGACATGACCTCCAATCACATCTTCCAAGCTATTCACGCTGGCCATGCCGGTCATGGTCCAGCCATCGGGACTAATTCCCACGAGATAACCAAAGATTTGTCCAGGATCGAGATTGGGTTGCACCAAGCGGACTTGTTCAATGAGGGGATCGTAGATGCCCCCAAAGCGAGTGGCTTTCATCACCAGCAGTGCCGCTCCCATTCCCAGTAATACGAGATGAATGCCGAGAATCGTGGTCATTTTGTTGCCATCTTTCCAGTCATAGCCAAATCCTTTGATATCCAAAGTATCCGGCCCGAGAACGGCGTGGTAAATTCCACCCGCTCCTAGGACAGCAGAGCTAATCAGGTGTAGCATCCCAATCAGGTAGTAGGGATAGAGATCCACGATTTGTCCTCCGTCTCCTACCCCCCAACCAAGGGTGGCTAGATGAGGCAGCAAGATCAGGTTTTGCTCGAACATCGGTTGCGAGGGATCAAACTGGGAAAGCTCAAACAGAGTCATGGCTCCTGCCCAGAGAACGATTAAACCCGCATGGGCAACATGCGCTCCTAATAATCGCCCGGAAAAGTCAATAAATCGAGTATTTCCTTCGAGTAAGGGGGCCCCAGATTGAGGATTGTCGCCTGGAGACCAGCCCAAGGCTTGGAAGGCTGGCTTCCAAAAGATTGATACGGCCATTTGCATTCCTCAAGTATCCAAACAACAGCGCAAATGAGAACTCGATACCCTCTATTCATGCAAGAATACTAAGGGAAAAAGAGTTTTTCAGATGAGAATAATTTTCACTAAATTGAATTATAGGGATAGAGGCAATTTTCTGGAATAAAATTCACATATCGTTACATTCTCTGGAGAAAGTCGCCAAATAGTCGGTTTTATAGGCTTTACAGTGTTACTGAGCGTTACAAGATTTCCAGGAGTGAGAGGAGCAGCGAATCTTAATTAAGAGTCTTTCTTAATTGAATAGGCTCTTAATAACTTTAATTTAGAGAATAGTTATTCAGTATATCGCAGTACTTGAGATTTGTTGCAAGTCAGTAGGACAGGATTCCCCCTCTTCTGTCACTTTCCACAAAAAAGGGGGAATGATGGTTTCTGGGTCAAGTTTAAGAAGTGCGATCGCTTAACTCGATTTTGGGAAATAGTTGAAAATATTGAGCAATATCTAGCTGATCCGTCTGATTAAGACTGTCTTCTTGCAGTTGAGTGAGTAACGTTTTGCTTTGCAGGAGCAGTTTGCGAATATCTAATCCGGCGTATTCTGGTTGATAGCGACTTAAGCGGCCAATACCTTCACCAAGTAGAATCATCGCCCCCCGCAAATTTTGATTACTGAGATGATAAATACCGACAGCAATTTGCAAAATCCCTTGATAGAGCGTGCGTTCGGGTTCAGAGGCTTCTAGCCAAATGGCTTCTAGGGTATCGTGACAAGCATAAAACTCTTGTTGATTAAATTGTTGAATGCCGTGCCAAAATTCGGGGGGCAGTTGATTACACATGAGATTCGGTTTTACTCAGACTCTTGATCGTCTTGATGCAACTGTTCTTGGATCTCTTCTAAACTATTATTACTAGAGGCGATCGCCCTCGAACAAGACCAACTACTGGGTAACATGGCTGGCCAGCCTTTACGGATTGCTTCTGGACAGATGGCATGAATGGTAAGTTGACAATCAATCATCTGTACACCGGTTTTCGAGGCTTGTTTTAAGCTTTGCTTGAGAATTGTATCATTCTTAAATTCTAGGGTTTGGTTGCACTGAACGCAGACAATGTGATGATGGTGATGGGGATAGGGATGGTTCAACTCGTAATGTTTGTGACCTTCAGCAAGTTCCAGTTCCCGAATAATCCCCATTCTAGCCATCAGTTTCACCGTGCGGTAAATAGTCGATAGGCTAATCCTCTCACCCCTCTGTTTGAGGAGATCGTGGAGTTCTTCGGCGCTCAGATGGTTTCCCCTAGGAAGATTCTGAAAAACATGCAAAATCGTTTCCCGTTGTGGAGTTAAGCGCCAACCTTTGGAATTGAGTTCGGCTTTGAGGGAAGTGGGAGTATATAGAGACATGAGAGACTCTCAAAAACAATGGTGTTCTCAAAATTATAAAGCTCGAATTACTGATTTGCAAAAAAACAAGCTTATTGAGAATAACTCGCAATGTACCCAACTCGACTGTTTCCGCTACATTCTCCATGACCTGACTCAAAGAATCCCCATCCGTTCAGTCTGGGGATTGCTCCAACGTCCTAAGCACTTTTATACTCGTCTTTAGATTCTGGTAAGGTAAGGATTTCTACTCCACTGTCGGTAACGGCGATCGTATGTTCAAACTGGGCAGAGAGCTTGCCATCTTTCGTGATGGCTGTCCAATTATCGTCTAAAACCTGCGCTTCATAAGTTCCTTCATTAATCATCGGCTCAATTGTAAATACCATACCTTTACGCAAGCGTTTGCCCTTGCCCTTTACCCCATAATGAGGAACCTGGGGAGCCGTATGAAATTCACGATTAATCCCATGACCGACAAAATCGCGCACGACAGAAAACCCATGGCCTTCTGCATACTCTTGAATCGCTGCGCCAATATCTCCAATTCTCCCCCCTGGTTTGACCGCAGCAATCCCGCGCATCATGCATTCATAGGTCACGTCTACTAACTTTTTGGCGACTGGAGAGGGTGTTCCCACAAAAAATGTGCGCGATGTATCGCCATAATAGCCATCAAGAATCGGAGTCACATCGATATTGATAATGTCGCCATCCTTGAGTTTTTGTTTAGCATTGGGGATACCGTGACAAATCACCTCATTTACACTGGTACAAATGGATTTAGGGAATCCGTTATATCCCAACGGCGCACTAATGGCTCCATTTTCACGAGTCCAGCGCTCGGCTTCATCATTTAACTCTAAGGTACTGACTCCCGGTTGCACCATGGGTGCTAAGTGATCCAGTAACTGACTGGCTAAGATTCCTGCTTTCCGCATTTTGTCGATTTCACGCCGCGATAATAATACGATCGTTTCGCTTCCCATGTTTCTAATTTCTCAAAGGTCATCACTCTTTACCTATGATAGGGGAATCGGGGGATAGGGGGATACGGGGATGGGGAGATGTCCACCGATCTCTCTCGGGTGAAGCACGACAAGAAAGTTGACAAAAATTCATCAAAACTAATACTCATTCACTTTAGTTCAAAAAAGTACCCCAATTGCTTTAAAAGAGATTGCGAGTTGTTCAATCTCGATGCAGAAGAGGTAACCTCAAAAAATAACGAAGTGATGGTGCATACCGACAACAAAGGATAAAAAATGCCCATCATACCCTCCTTTACCTTAAGAATTGAGGAGAATATTATGAAAGAAACAGGAGTATTGAGCAGCCGTAATGTGGCCATTGTTGGCCCTTACATGAGTGGTAAAACCACGCTGCTCGAAAGTTTAGAATATGTCAGCGGCGCACTATCGCGCAAAGGCTCGACAAAAGACGGAACCAGTATTGGAGACGGATCGCCCGAAGCGCGATCGCAACAAATGAGTGTTGAAATTAATGTTGCCTCCACAGACTATCAAGACATTCATTTCACATTCCTCGACTGTCCCGGTTCCATCGAATTTGCCCAAGAAACCTACAACGCTCTTGTCGGCGTAGGTGCAGCCATTATTGTCTGCGAACCCGAACCCGATCGCATCCTCACCCTGGCTCCTCTCTTCAAATTCCTAGACGACTGGGAAATTCCCCATCTTGTCTTCATCAACAAAATGGATCGCGTCTGCACTGACGAAGAACGCTGCCTAACCAGTTTTTCCGCTCTGCTTACCGCTCTACAATCTGTATCTTCACGGCCCATCATTCCCCATCAATTCCCGATCGCCGCTCAAGACAAAATCATCGGTTATATCGACCTAGTGAGCGAACAAGCCTACCACTACCACCCCGATGCCCCTGCCGATCCGGTTCCCCTTCCAGAGTCCCTCAAAGATTCTGAAACTCAGGCGAGAACCCAGATGCTTGAAACCCTAGCTGACTTTGACGATCACCTACTCGAAGAACTGCTCGAAGATATCCAGCCCTCCCAAGAAGAAATCGTCAAAGATCTGAAAATGGAATTAGGAGCCGATTTGATCGTGCCCGTATTCCTCGGTGTGGCTTCCGAAGGCTATGGCGTGCGTCCGCTCCTGGAGTCCCTGAAACGGGAAGCGCCCTCCCCAGATGTCACTTCAAAGCGGCGTGGAGTCGATCTAGACAGCGATACCCCCATTGCCCAGGTCTTAAAAACCTTTTACACTCCCCAAGGCGGAAAAATGTCTCTGATCCGTGTTTGGCAAGGAGAAATTACGGAAGGCCTAGTCCTCAATGGAGTCCGCCCTGGTGGAATTTATCGCCTGTTCGGACAGCAACAACACTCAGTCTCCAAAGCCGGAATTGGAGAAATTGTGGCCCTAGCACGGATGGATGGGGTGTACACAGGAGATACTCTATCGCCAACGAAAAATGTGGAAGGACTACCCAAAGCGGATAGAGTCCAACCGGTTTATGCTATGGCGATTACCCCCCAAAACCGCAAAGACGAAGTCAAACTTACCCCTGCTCTCAACAAACTCCTAGAAGAAGACACCTCCCTCTATTGGGAACAACATGGAGACACCCATGAAGTCATCCTCTGGGGACAAGGGGAAATCCATCTCAAAGTCAGCCTAGAGCGACTCAACCGTAAATACAATATCCCCATGGCCACCCATTTACCCAGGGTTGCCTACAAAGAAACCATCCGTAAAACAGTTGAGAGTGTTCACGGACGCTATAAACATCAAAGTGGCGGTCACGGTCAATTTGGCGATGTCTACTTAAATATCCGCCCCTTGGAGAGGGGAGAAGGCTTTGCCTTTAATGACACCATCGTTGGTGGAGTCGTGCCTAAACAATATATTCCTGGTGTAGAAACTGGAGTACGAGAATACCTGAGCCAAGGGCCTCTAGGCTTCCCTGTGGTTGACGTGGGGGTTACCCTCACCAATGGTAGTTACCATAGTGTAGACAGTTCGGAACAAGCCTTTAAACAAGCAGCTCGGTTAGCCATGAACACAGGGATGAGTCAAGGTAAACCCACCTTACTCGAACCGATCGCCGCTATTACCATTTCTGCACCCACGGAATTTACCTCCAAAGTCTTGCAACTGCTCAGTGGTCGTCGCGGTCAAATTCTCGGTTATGAACCCTTCGACTCTTGGAAAGGATGGGATCAAACTTCTGCGTATCTTCCCCAAGCTGAAATGCAAAACTTTATTATTGAATTACGCTCTCTCACCATGGGAGTCGGTTTCTTTGATTGGAAGTACGATCATTTACAAGAAGTCCCCGATAAAATTGCCGATCGCGTGTTAGCAACTACGGCTGAATAGACGGCTTGCAGAAGTTAGGCAATGGTCAGTCAATTGTTAGGGTGGGTAGTGCCCACCCTGTCAAGCCGCCTATCTTTAATTAAGTTAAAACAACCCGGTTTTACTCCCTTGGCCTACGACAACACCTGCAAATACCTCGCCGAAAAATTCCCAGAGTCCTTCATCAAATGGTTGCTTCCCCTAGCGCAACTGACTCCCGTTGAAGTCCTCAAAACCGAACTAATACAAGAACCCATCCGCGCTGATTCTGTCACCTTCTTAAAAGCGGGTAATCAAATTCTACACATCGAGTTTGAAACCCGTCCCTATTCTAAACCTCCCCTACCGTTTCGGATGCTCGACTACTACGTGAGACTCAAACGGCAATATGGTGTCTCCGTGCATCAAGTGGTGATTTTCTTACGAGAAATGGTTTCCGAGCAAGCTTTGGTCTCCAAGTACGAGGACGGAGAAACCCAACATCCTTATCAGGTAATTCGACTCTGGGAACAAGATCCCAATTTACTCCTATCGTCTCCCGGTTTGCTACCCTTGGCCACCTTATCTAAAACGACTGAACCGCGCCAGTTACTACAGCAAGTGGCTAATCGGGTTGCTACAATCGAGGAGAGCCAACAACAAGCAGATGTCCTAGCTTGTAGTCAAGTACTGGCGGGTTTGAGATTTGAGAAAAAGTTAATCAGACAACTATTGAGGAAAGAGACGATGCGCGAGTCAGTGATTTATCAGGAAATTCACGAAGAAGGGCGGCAAGGTGAAGCCGTGTCTTTAGTTACTCGTCAATTGACACGACGAGTGGGGGCGCTTTCTCCGGAATTGGAAGCGCAGATTCAGTCTTTATCTGTGGAAGTTTTGGAAGATTTGGGGGAAGCGCTGCTCGATTTTACGGGAGTTGAGGATTTAGTATCTTGGTTGGCAGAGCGCCACTCTTGAGTTGAGGAAGTAGAACGGATGAGAGTTGATGAAGCGCTGGCGATCGCTGTTTCTAATCTGAATTTTTCTTATCCTGACCAACCCAACGTCCTGCAAAACCTCAATTTCACCATTCGAGAAGGGGAACGGGTGGGGTTAATTGGCCCCAATGGAGCTGGAAAAACTACGCTATTTTTTTGTTTGTGCGGGATCTTATCACCGACGAGCGGAGAGATGCGACTCTGGGATAAACCCGTTGAGGTGGGACAGTTTCGGCCAGAAATTGGTTTGGTCTTTCAAAATCCCAACGATCAGCTCTTTTCGGCTTCTGTCTGGGATGATGTGGCCTTTGGCCCAGAAAATATGGGTCTGTCTCCCGATCGCGTGAAAGCCTGTACTGAAGAAGCCTTGAGCTTAACTGGAATGACCGAATTAGCCGATCGCTCTCCCTATCATCTATCAGGGGGACAAAAGCGCATGGTGGCCATTGCCTCTGTGTTATCCATGCATCCCCAAGCGATCATTTATGATGAACCCAGTGCTAATCTCGATTTGCGATCACGGCGACGTTTAATCAACTTCCTCCAAGCGTCCCGAGAAACCCTACTCATTTCCTCCCATGACCTCGATTTAATCCTAGAAGTCACCTCTCGCACGCTTCTCCTCGACTCCGGTAACATCATTACAGATGGGCCGACGGTGGAAGTCATGGGAAACACGCAAACCATGATTGACCATGGCTTAGAAGTTCCCCACCGACTCCAATAATACAGTGCTTCCCTATTGCCTACTGCCTATTGCCTATTGCCTACTCATATTTTCCTTTCCCTCACCAAGCTTAAACGCTGCCATGCCCCCTGAGCATCGTAACTGCGAATTAACCGTAGGCGCTCAGTAGGGGAAATTAACCATCCCACCTCTAAAAAGAAGGGTTTTCTAGATTCCACATGAATAGGAGTCGTGGTAGAACTCCCATCGGGGAGTAAGAGGACTTGTACCGGTTGAGATCCTCCAGTAAATTCTAGTCTTGAACCTTCTAAGGTCGTGGTTGAGGTCAGGGAAATATCACCGCTCTTGAGTGTTTGAGTAATTTGATTACCCTCTCGTGAAATAGATAGGGTGCTTCGAGTATAGTTTGGGGGACGTAAGTCAGGATAGAGAGCGATCGCTTCTCCTTCCCAGGTTCCTAAGAGTTGATCGATCGTTAAAGGGGGACGTTCGGGAACGGTTGTGTCTCGGAGTTTTTCCCGAATCAGGGTAATTTGATCCAGGTAGCCTTTTTGATAAAGGATAACAAAGCGTAAACGGCGCTGTTCGTGAATGAAGCCAAATTCACCCCCAAAAGTGCCTACTGGGTTATAGTGGGCGCTGCCTTGGGAAAAGTGCCCATTGTCAAAGAAGAGAAGGTTGCGATGGAGAGATTTATATTCAAGTTCTAGAATTGGGGGTGGGGTTTCTCCTGGGGGAAAGCGTTGTACGGTTTGATAAACGGTTTGGTTGTTATCTCTACCTTCAAAGGTAACGACGGTGGGAGTATCTTTTTCAACGATGCCCAGGGGGGAAAGTTGGGTAAAGGAGCCATCCCAAATACCGAGGTTTTCTAGGAGATTTTGCCACTGCGATCGCATAATTTAGGGAATAGGGAATGGTTAATTTGTTGTATCTTCACAAACTTGAGGGAGTACTGCGCCGTTTAGACAAGCCTGTTGTGCCATGGCTACGGCTACTGCATCAAATACGGGAGTCGCCCATTGGGTAGCGGCTTCCCAGGATCTGGCTTTAGCAATAATTTCCCTGGCTTGGGCAACTTCTAGAATAGCGACATGCGGATTATATTCGGCTGCGCGTTCAATTAAGGGATGCCAAGCAAGAGAGTGACCTTCGCGATCGCTTTTTCCACCGCGAACTCTGGGACCGATGTTGCGTAAACCCTGCTGTTGATAGAAGGGTTGGAGTTTGGCTTGAATCCGATTTTCCCATAGGCGATCGCGCTGATGCAACCCCGTAACGAGCATTTGTGCCCCTGGAAAGGGGTTTGCTTCACTGACAACATGGGCATCGGCGGTTAAAATCATAGTCTGTACATTGCGATTCCCTTTATGTACACCCGCAATAAAGTGTTCTAAGGCTTGAAACCCGTCGAGATTTTCGCCATACATTTGAATGGTGGGAACCAAGACATAAAATCCGAGGGCGTTTAAGCGTTCATAGAGTTGATTAGCCGTAACCGTATTCCAATAGAGTCCTACATGGTAGCCATCAACTTTAGCTCCAGGTTGCATGGAGTTGCTGGTGTACTGAATGGGTAAAATGGCGATCGGACGGTTGGTGTTGATGCGAATGGGAGCAACATCGGCATGAGTCCAGTTTTTACCGGTGTAGTTATAACGCACGCGATAGATGCCTTGCCCGGCTTCAAAGCTATAGTTACGGCCATCGTCAATAATGGTGACTTGGGGAGTAGGGTCAAATGTTGCAGTTTGGGCGCGAGTTATTGCCTGTGGAGTGAGTCCATATAATAGGCTCAGAGCAATAATACGACCCATTGCTGACGAGACCACTATTCCCCAAATTTTGGATAAAAAGCTCATCGGGAAAATTGGGTTTGAAACCCCGCCCTTCCAGGGCGGCTTGACTTTCTTATTGTGCCACAACCACAGATTATGTACGATTTAGCTCTAAGTAGTATTAGAGAGCTATTCTCTCTTCTATAGATTACAGCTTAAAGCCTTAAACCCTAATCACTGCAAGCTTTTGCTAGAGTCCCTATTGCCTAGTGCGAAACGCTAGACTTCTCCTTCTGCTTGATGAAATGGATAACCATTACGGATCGGAGGATACGTTTTCCTGACTCCAGGAGACGCTACACTGGGAAACTCCTTCATAATTAGAGAAACGAATCAGGAGAGCGACCCATATGTTTCTAGATGACTATCGTCAACATGCCCAAGAACGGGCTGCCCTCGGTATCCCTCCCCTTCCTTTGGATGCCGCTCAAGCCTCTGAACTGTGCGAACTGTTGAAAGATCCGCCAGAGGAACTCAAAGAAGAGTTACTGATGTTACTGCGCGATCGCACTCCGCCTGGAGTCGATGAGGCAGCTTACGTAAAAGCGGGGTTCCTAACGGCTGTTGCGAAGGATGAGATCCAGTGTCCGTTGATTTCCCATCAGGGGGCGATCGACTTGCTGGGGACGATGGTGGGAGGATATAATGTGCGATCGCTCGTTGATATCCTCAAAAGCAATGATAACGGCATGGCCAGTGAAGCAGCGGCTGCTCTGAGCAAAACCACCCTCGTCTTCGATGCCTTTAACGAAGTCCTAGAACTCTCGGAAGTCAACCCCTACGCCAAACAAGTCATCGACGCTTGGGCGAATGCCGTCTGGTTTATCCGTCGTCCCAAAGTAGCTGAAGCCATTACCGTCACCGTCTTCAAAGTTCCTGGCGAAACCAACACCGATGACCTTTCCCCTGCACCCCACGCCACTACCCGCCCTGATATTCCTCTCCACGCTCTAGCCATGCTAGAGTCTCGGATGCCAGAAGGCTTGGAAACCATTGCCAAACTGAAAGAAAACGGCCATCCTGTCGCCTATGTGGGCGATGTTGTGGGAACCGGTTCCTCCCGCAAGTCTGCCATTAACTCCGTTCTCTGGCACATTGGCGAAGATATTCCCTTCATTCCCAATAAGCGGGCAGGAGGATACATCCTCGGTAGTAAAATTGCTCCCATTTTCTTCAATACCGCCGAAGACTCTGGCGCACTGCCCATCGAATGCGATGTTAGCAACCTGAACACTGGGGATATCATCACCATCCATCCCTACAAAGGAGAAATTACCAACCAAGCGGGAGAAGTCATTTCCACATTTGCTCTGAAACCCGAAACTATCCTCGATGAAGTGCGCGCGGGTGGGCGTATTCCCCTGCTCATCGGACGCAGTTTAACCGATAAAACCCGCGAAGCTTTGGGGTATGAAACCAGTCCTTTGTTTACCCGTCCCAGCGTACCGAGCGATACCGGGAAAGGCTTCACCCTAGCGCAGAAAATGGTCGGGAAAGCCTGCGGACTCCCAGGTGTGCGTCCGGGAACCTCCTGTGAACCGATCATGACGACGGTTGGTTCTCAGGATACCACGGGACCGATGACTAGGGATGAGTTGAAAGAACTCGCCTGTTTGGGTTTCAACGCAGATTTAACCTTACAAACCTTCTGCCATACCGCCGCCTATCCGAAACCGGTAGACATCAAAACCCACAAGGACTTACCCGACTTCTTCTCGACTCGTGCCGGGGTTGCTCTGCGTCCGGGAGATGGCATCATCCACTCCTGGCTCAACCGGATGCTCTTACCGGACACCGTAGGCACGGGGGGCGATTCCCACACCCGTTTCCCCCTGGGTATTTCCTTCCCCGCCGGTTCCGGGTTGGTCGCATTTGCGGCTGCTCTGGGCGTGATGCCGTTGGATATGCCAGAGTCGGTGTTAGTCAAGTTTACGGGAGAGTTGCAACCGGGGGTTACCCTGCGCGATATCGTCAACGCCATCCCCTGGGTAGCCATGCAACAGGGTAAGCTGACTGTCGCCAAAGAGAACAAAATCAATGTGTTCAATGGGCGCATTATGGAGATGGAAGGCTTACCGGACTTGAAGTTGGAGCAAGCGTTTGAGCTAACGGATGCCACGGCAGAGCGTTCTTGCGCTGGTTCTACGATTAAGTTAAGTGCGGAGACAGTGGCTGAGTATCTGCGATCGAATATTGTATTGATGAAAAACATGATCGCTCGCGGCTATGAGGATGCCGTTACTCTCACTCGTCGCATTGCCAAAATGGAGCAATGGTTGGCAAACCCAGAGTTAATGTCAGCCGATGCAGATGCCGAGTATACCGATCGCATCGAGGTCAATTTAAGCGAGATAAAACAACCCATTGTTGCCGCTCCCAATGACCCGGATAATGTCAAGTTAATGAGCGAATGTTCTGGCGATCGAATTGATGAAGTATTCATCGGTTCTTGTATGACCAATATCGGCCATTATCGGGCAGCCGCGAAGATTTTGGAAGGCGCAGGAACGGTAAAAGGTCGCCTCTGGATCTGTCCCCCAACCCGCATGGATGAACAACAGTTACGGGATGAAGGAATGTACGGTATTTTTGCCGCTTCTGGCGCAAGAACGGAAATGCCGGGATGTTCTTTGTGCATGGGAAATCAAGCTCGCGTGGAAGATAATGCCACGGTTTTCTCGACTTCGACCCGTAATTTTAACAACCGCATGGGTAAAGGTGCGCGAGTCTATTTAGGCTCGGCAGAGTTAGCAGCCGTCTGCGCTCTTCTCGGTAAAATCCCCACGGTGGATGAGTATTTAGATATTGTCGCCAAGAAGGTCGATCCATTCAAGGCTGAATTGTACCGTTACCTGAACTTCAATGAGATTGAGAACTTCGAGGATTTCGGTCGCGTCATTCCTGTGGAGCAGATGCCCAAGTTAGAGGAGGCTGTAGTGTAGTAGTATAATTATTGGGGTGGGTCTTTTATTGACTCACCTCGATCGAGATTATAATTTATGGGAAAAAGTCATTTTAAAAAAGCAATATTATCTTTGGAGGCTCGGATTGCTGAACATCAAGAAAAAAGTAGATTAGAATTAAATAAGGAGTTTCCAGATCAAGGATTGATTAACCATTGGCAAAAGGAAATTAAAGCCTTTGAATAAGGTATTCAACAAGCATTAAAAAGGTTAGGGAAAAACTAATGCAATTAATTACTAAAAAAAATAGCACTCAAAAGTCCACTTTCAATCAATTGATTATAGAATTACAGGAAGAATGTCAAAATGTTCTTTCTTTGATTAATCAATTACAACTTTCTGAGTTAAGCGATCGCCAAAAAGGTCAAATTTTATCAGAGTTATTAGTAGCGTCAATTCATTTACATTCTCACTGTGATGAGGATTGGCAAAATTTAATTTCTGATGAGTTATAATCTTTAACTGATGATGAGAATTAAAACTGAGTTATACCATTATCTCAATTTTGATGAGATTGACGGTTTCAAGGATTTCGGTCGCGTCATTCCTGTGGAGAAGATGCCCAAGTTGGAAGAGTCTGTGGTATAGTATGATAATTAGGGTGAGTCCTAAGTTTAGGACTCACATACTCAATAGACATCTCCTAAAACCATTAAAACCTTTGAGCATAAGGTTTTTATCCCATCATCAACTCGGAAGCTCCCAATGCAACTTTAACGAATTTATAGGACTTTAAGCTATTTCACAATAGCCACTTTCAAAAAACATAGG
>NZ_JAQMUE010000027.1 GCF_028330985.1 Roseofilum reptotaenium CS-1145
CTGGATCGGAATTTACGCTTTTTTCAACAACCGAAACAACGGTTTCCAGGCCAATTAACGGAGCATTTTACGTTTTTCTTGGCCGATCCGTTTGAGAATTTCCTAGAGTTTAAGCATTACTGCCATCCAGAGGCGATTTTTGGAGCGCAGGAAGTGGGTGCTATCGGCGATCGCTGAATCAATTAAACATTAAAAGTGGGTTTACAATACGAGTTTTGGGGTCTCCTAGATTCGCCTATAGCCCGGACAAAACGACACAAAACGTTACTTAAGAGCCAATTAAGATTAAGATTTATAATAATTTTCTGCCGATTTGCATAAAATCACCCTGATTTTTCTGAGAGATCTATAGAAGATCTCAAATTCGGGATGAATGAACATCAAACAATTACTTCGGGTAGCAGATACCGAACTTTATCGCCAAACCCAAAAACATCTGACAGATATCGAGCGACAGGTGCTAAGTGCCTGTCTAGAGGGAATCTCTTATAAAGAAATGAGGAAAGAGATACCGAAAAGTCACGATCAACTGAAGCGGGTTGGCGCTCGTTTGTGGAAAAAGTTATCCTCCGCCTTCGGGGAAGAGATTCATAAAAATAACATTCGCGGCACTCTAGAACGTTACCTAGAAGATCGGGAGGCTGAGGATAGTTCCTGAGAGAATTTTAAGCTTTTGTTAAGTCGCACCAAACGCTACCAAATGCTACCAAATACTACTTACAAACGAAGCATAGAAGATTACTATAGATAGGGGGCATGTATGGAACTCTATGACTCAATACTTGAGGAGAACTAAGTCGGGCTGGATGACCATCACCCCTATCCTTCTTCAGATTCTGGAAACCCCAATGTGAGTTTTGTCGGAATTCAGAATCTGTGCTACTACCTCTGTTCGCAAAACTTTCCCTAGGTTTTGTGGGACTTATAACCTTAAGGATCTTAGAAAATGATGAACCTATCTTTATCCAATTTGTTTCGTACTGGCGCAAAACTTTTGAGTGTTGTGTCGCTGACTACCTTGAGTATCACGCTACCCCAACCCAGTCAGGCTCAAAGCGCCCGATTTTACTGCGGAACGAGCCAGGGTTCGCCGGCTACTCTAGTGGATAGTCCGCGAGGCGTGGTTCCTGTGATTGTTTGGCAATCTTCTTATTTTGAAGGTTCCGGTTATTCCCCCCAAAGACGCTGTCAGGAAGTGTCCTCTCGGTTCCAGACTTATTACAACAATAAAATTCTAGAGTATCTGACGACAGGTATCGTGAATGGCTATCCGGTCATTTGTGTCAGTCAAACTAATGGAGGTAGTTGTGCGGGAGTCTTGTTTACTCTCCAACAAGGAGATGATGCGAACCGCGTCTTACAACAAATGTTTAGTGTTCGCTCTGGTGCATCTACACCGTTATATCAGAGTACAGGCCGCCGCCCCCGCCCCCGCAAACTCTATATTGACATGGAGAATTATCTGAATACAGCACCCGTCGAAAGTGGGTCTTCTCCTAGCGTAGCTCCAACCCAACCCCAGCCAGCTCCCAATCCTGCTCCAGCGAATAATCCAGGTTCGGGTTCTGGTGGCTCGATTTGGTAAACCCTTGATGACTAAGCCTGTTGTAGCATTACTGGCTTGTGGGATGTGCGGCTTGGTATGGCATTACGGGCCGCTAAAGCCTATGTTGGACGATCGCCCCTTAACCGCCGATCGCATCCAATGGCACTACGGGCCCCTACAGCCCCAGTTAGACGATCGCCCATCCTGGACGACTGTACCCACTGCTCCGGTTTCTTCACCTAAATCTCCCCAGGAAATACGCCAAATTGCCAGGGCGATCGCCGTAAAAGTCATCGCTGGAACCAGTCAGGGTTCGGGGATTATTCTCGGCCGAGAAGGAGAAACCTATCAAGTGGTGACCAACCGTCATGTCTTGATTGCCTCGGATACCTACGAGATCCAAACCTCTGATGGTCAGGTCTATGCAGCCATTCAGGTTACCACGATTGATTTCCGGGGGAACGATCTGGCCTTGTTGACCTTTAGGAGCGATCGCCCCTACACCGTTGCTTTTATTGCAGAAGTTTCTGCTGTCGTAGAGAGCGAAGTGTTTGCAGCAGGATTTCCCCTCCAATCTCCCCCTGATGCGGCTGAGGATGGATTTGTCTTTAACCGGGGAACCCTTCAATGGCTCCTAGAGCAACCCTTAGCCGATGGCTATCAGATGGGTTACGACAACGACATTCGTAAAGGAATGAGCGGGGGGCCTCTCTTAAACAACCGAGGTGAAGTCATTGGCATTAATGGAATGCACGCCTATCCCCTCTGGGGAAATCCCTATATCTATGCCGATGGCAGCCAACCCAATCCTTTCTTGCAGGAGACCCTGATCGCCCTCAGTTGGGCCATTCCCATTGATCTATTTCAAAGTTTGAGTAACTTCGAGGTTTTGTCCCAAGAGTCTGGGGAGGTTCACCCAATGCCCCCAGTTCCTCCATCTCATTCACAACCCGTGTGGTGAGCAGACCCAAAGAACACTCTGTTTCGTGTCGAATCAAGTATGAGGTACATCTAAAATGAATAGACATTATCTATCTGCGGCTTTAGCAGGAACGGCGATCATCAGCACCATCGTCATGACCCAAGCCACGCCAACCTTCGCCCTCACCGGAGTCGAAATCAACAACATCGCCTACGAAGTCACCGTTCTCATCAAAGCGCCTGAAGGAGAAGGCCATGGCTCTGGAGTCATTATCGCCAAAGAGGGCAACACCTATTACGTCCTCACCGCCAACCATGTCGTCAGTTATGAAACCCAGTACAATCTCATTACCTCAGATAAGCAAGGTTACGCCATCGACTACAGCAAAATCCAACGGTTGAATGGCGTAGACTTGGCCATTGTTCCCTTCACCAGTGACAAAGACTATCGCATTGCCAAATTAGCCAACACCAATACCGTTCAACAAGGACAATCCGTTTTCATTTCCGGTTGGCCGGCCACGACTCAATCCATTCAACAAGTGACTCGCCAATTTACGAGCGGTATTGTCTCTAGCCTACTGGAACAACCCCGTAGTGATGGCTATGGTTTAGTCTATGACGCAACCACCCGATCCGGTATGAGTGGCGGCCCGGTATTTGATTCCGAGGGGCGAGTCATTGCTATTCATGGGTTAGGAGATGCCATCAAACGAGAAGAATTTGAAAATGTTGTAGGAAATACCGACAATCTGGAACAATCCGCTTCTCGTAATGCTGCGTCCCCCAATACGGGCTACCCAGATCGTCCAGAACTTGATGCGATCGCCGATCTCATTGGGTCAGGATTTAACTTAGGCATTCCCATCACTATATACTTGCAAGCCGCTCCTGGGTCAAACATTTTTCTCACCGTACAAGTCGAAAACACCCCCGTCCAACAAGCCGTGGTTGACTACACCCCTCCGGCCCAACCCGACCCACGGGACACCATGAACATTAACGACGTTTTCTCCAACATTAATCAAGGTTTAAACACCATCAATAATGGGGTTAACACCATCCAGAGAGTTTGCAGATTTTTTGGCTGTCGATGATAGCACTTTTGGCGATCGGTGAACTACGTTTTGATCTTCCTATCCCCCCTTACAGCATTTTGCGCTCCTTCAAGGGAAATTTTGATCCCCCCAACCCCCCTTAAAAAAGGGGGACTTAGGGGGATCGAGAGGGACTAATATCAAATTTATTTATTCATGCACTGGACAAGGGGCTTAAGCCCCTTGCCTCCCAGCGATGCATTGTCGCAAGCATTTAAGGATTTGATATAAATATCAGAACCAAATACTGTAAACCTTCCTTCTGTAGGTTGGGTTGAACAACGTGAAACCCAACTAACAACTCAATCCATTCAGAGGCAAAATAATGATGCATTGGATTAAATTTAGCCTAATTGCAGCAATGAGTATCTGTGCAGTAATTGGAGAATCTTTTCTTCCCCTATCTTCCGCTACTGCCGAATACGATCTGTTCCGTAACCCCGATGTTTCACCCTCAGCGCCCTCTCGTCCTCCTGCTCCCAGATCCAATCCTCCAGTTTCCACAGGGCCGATACGAGGGCGATTCAAAATTGTTCACGCGCAAATCAAAAAGGAATATTTACAGAAACTAAACATCAGGCTTCAAGATTCTGGGGCGCTGAATTACATGCAAAATAACTTAGATAACTTAAATCTAAATTTACCGGCGGATGTCCCCGTCATTTTTGGCGAATGTGGAGAAGAGAACGCCTTCTATAGCCCCAGTAAACGACGCATTATTATGTGTATCGATCTGGTACATGCCTTTGTTATGCGTTTTCATGAAGATGACCCAGATGCATCGCTTAAGGAACTGCTAGATATAGCATTTAATATCACTTCTTTTGTCCTTTTTCATGAGATGGGACATGCTCTTGTAGATATTTTTGATATTCCCGTTACTGGAAGAGAAGAAGATGCGGTAGATGAAATGGCAGCAATTTTACTCTTAGAACAAGGGAATGCTAAGTCAGAACAAACCGTTTTACAAGCTGCCATTTCTTTCCTTCTTGCCGCAGAAAACAATGAGAATGTCAGAAATCTACCCTATTGGGGCGAACATTCTCTAGATAAACAACGATTTTTCAGCTTACTCTGTTTAGTCTATGGTAGCAACCCGGACAAATATTCTGGTTTAGTAGAACGTAACATTTTGCCAGAGAGCAGAGCCAGAAGATGTCCAAGCGAATATGCCCAAAAACTCAGCAGTTGGAACCGCCTGCTGGCTCCTCATATTAATAATAATCCAGTCGTTGCAGGGAATCAGCCTCAACCCCAAACTTCTTATCAACCCGATCCCGGTCTGTTATGGTAATTAAAGTTGATTCAGGTAACAATTGTAGGGGCGAATGGCCATTCGCCCCTACACATAAACTTGTTGCAACTAGCAGCAAAAAATCATCAAGTACGAGGTGAGTTATGCGTCTAATGAAATATTTGTGGGTTACCTTAATTAGTTTAGTTTTAGTCATTACTAGCTCCTGGATAAAGCGAAGTATCGCCGTAGCTTTATGTGGCATTCTAGGATTTAACTCGAATGCTTGTTTTTGGGCACAACAAAACCGAGCAGTTGCCATTCAACCCCCAGCGTATAATCTTGCTCAAGGCATTGATATTTTTCGCAATGATGGTGAAGCTCCACCCCCACAATCTGGCGACATTGATATTTTCCGCAACGATGGAGGAAGTTCTCCACCTCCCCCCGCACCCTCTGCTCCTGGAGGTATTGATATTTTCAGGAATCCCGATGTGAATCAACCGAATTCACCAATTCCTCAACCGGAAATACCTAATACTCCTCAATCTCAAGTTGAAGAAGAGAGTTTAGACGGTATATGGCTATACAGCATGTATACCAGTCCATCAGTTGATTCTATGTTGCTTAGAACTCCCATCAGAATCACCCAAACTGCTGACGATCTCATAATCGAATTATGTGAAAACGATTGTGGTGATTTTGAAATATCTGAAAATTACTTTAAAGAAAAAGAATTACAACCCGAGTCATTGGTTATTGAAGATAATTTTTTCTATACTGAAACAACAGAAAGTATAGATAGTAGTCTTTTGTTGGGGGATATGAAATCAATTGACAGTGACAATCATCTTTATTTTGCTATAGAAAAGATTGCCTCCTTCACATCCCAAAATAAGAACACACAAAAAACATTGAATCAATTGACAGAAAGCACTTATTTAAATTATTCAACTGGAGAAACATCAAATGAACTAGATCGTAATTTTAAGATTGCATCTGCTTGTCCGAACATAAATGCATTGATAGGAAAAGGAAAAGAGTTTTACAAGAAAGTTTCACAAGAAACGATACAAAGAAATAGGGCAATGAAGGAGGTAGCGAAAGACCAAGAACGTGGAGGTCAAGAACTGGCGAGAAGAAAGATCGCATCTGACACCTATCACAGGAATTCAATAGAGGAATTTTCTAGATGGCTAAACGATCCATTTAAAAATCCCTTAAGAGATCCTCCTTTAAGACCTTTCAAGGAATCAATTAACAATGTAAAATATAACAAAACACTTTCTAATTGCTTAGTTAGACAATTGAGTAGATCTTCCAAATCTATAAACTTAAGACTTTTAGGTAGAGTAGGTTTAAGAGGAGCCAGATTAGGTTTAAGAGTATTAGGTCGCCTTGCTTTACCTTTACTATTGCTTGATTTAGCACTAACTGCTTATGAGTTCTGTGTTGCCAACCCTGAAACTTGTGAGCGCATAGGACAGAATATTGCACAGGGGTTAGAACGTTTTGGAAGTCTATTCAAAGGTTCCAGTTATGGAGATCCTCATTTGGTTACCTTTGATGGGTTCCGATATAGCTTCCAAACGGTGGGAGAATTTATCTTAGCCAAGTCTGTGGGGGGAGACTTTGAGGTGCAAACCCGTCAGGGAGCGATACCGGGACGAGATGTGTCACTGAATACGGGAGCAGCGATGAAGATAGGGCGCGATCGCATCGCATTTTATAGTAAATTCTTCCCAGACTCGGATACCAGTACCCCCCTGCGCGTCAACGGTAGACCCACCAGAATCTCCGGTAACTCCCTCTCCCTACCCGGTGGAGGCGCAATTTATAAACAGGGAGGTCGAAATTATCTCGTCAAATGGCCCTCTGGAGAAGAAGTCGCCATCCGCTTCATTCAAATGTCCGGTTCTGAATATATGAACGTCACTCCCCACGTTCTCAGTTCGCCTCCCGGTCAATTTACCGGACTATTAGGTAACCTCAATGGCAATCCTGGTGATGACTTACGAACCCGAAACGGCAACGTTCTTCCCTCCAAATCCAGTTACGGACAAGTGCGAGATGTGGTCACCCGAATCGTTCCCATTCCCGGCGCTATTCCCGTTCGTCGCATTGAAAATGCCGTCTTCAATCAACTCTATAAGAACTTTGGCAATAGCTGGCGCATTAGTCAAAGCGAATCCCTCTTTGATTATGCCCCCGGTCAAACCACAGAAACCTTTACCGATAAGAGCTTCCCCAAACGCTATAAAACCATGGATATGCTCTCTGCTCAACAAATCCGAGAAGCCGAACAAACCTGTTTAGAAGCAGGAGTCGAACCCGACTTATTGGAAGGCTGTATCTTCGATGTTGGCTTTACGGGCGACCGAAGCTTTGCCCAAGCTGCCGCCAGCGCCTTAAATATCATCGACCAACTCAATGATATTGTCCCCGGTGGCGTGCCTATTCCCAGACCGAGATTACCGATTCCCATTCCCGGTTTACCGTTTTAATCGCGACAGGTCTAACTCAGTTTTGATAGAGATTGAGTTAGCCATGATTATGTTTTAGCTAACTTTGAATTGTTTTAGTATTTAGGAATTCATCACATGGTTACCTCATCATCCCCTTTAGACAATTTACAGGACACCATTAAAAGATATTTGCCTGATGCTACTGAGGATCAGATCAAACGTTTTGCCCATCAAGTTCAGCGACTGCGAATGCTGCGAGATTTTTTCAGAGATTATCCTGAAGAACAAGAAGACTTTAAAGATAAGCTGGAACTTGCCCAAAAAGCCCTTAAATACAAAAAGCCTTACCGTATAGCTGTGATTGGCAAGGCAAGAACTGGGAAAAGCACAACGATTAACGCCATCTTAGGACGCGATTTAGTCCTGGCACAAATATCAGGCAAGCCCGCAACCGGAGCCGCTTTAGAAATTTTCTTTGACGCAGCTAATTCTCAAGATGAAACAGCCCAAGTTATTTACCGTGATGAAGTCAATATTCGTAGTTTGGTAGCAGATTTTGTCAGTCGCTATCAAGCATATAAACTTGACGCATCTACACTGACTGGCAATCTTGATGCAGGTGATGCCATAGCACTTGAAAAGTTACAGCCAGCCATTCAACTTCCCGATCAAGCAAACAGAGATTTTGAGGAGTTACGGCTGAGTTTGGCAGATATTGTTAGACAGTATGCCAATAATCTTGGAAAGGAATTGCGTAAGAATTTTTCTCTTGCCAACAGAAGAGACATTGAAGAATTGATGAATTTAATTAATGAAAATAGCGACATCAACAGCCCTGGTTCTTTGAATCGTCGAATCGGCTTAGTCAAGTCCGTTACCTATCACATTGTGCCAAGTGAGATCTCTGATGGAGTCGCCACACTACAATTGCCTAAGAATGTATGTTTAGTTGACTTACCAGGGCTTGATGGCACTCCCCTACACGATATTATTATCAGCGAAGGAATTAAAGAAGCTGATGCTGTAATTTTTATTCAAAGCCCAAACGGGATTCTCACTCGTGGCGATGGTTATCTGCTTGATAGATCGCGAAAGTATATTAGCTTTGAAGGAAATGAACGAGCTGGCGAGCGGATATTCCTAGTCCTCAATGCTAAAGATAGCATTATGACAGACAGCCGAGAGAAACAGAATATTCTACGGAGACAGATGGGCGAGTTGATGGAGTTGTTGGTTTCCAATTATGCGATAAATTTTCCAACTCGCGGGGGAGATCGTCCCTATTTTGAGACATCTTCTTGGATTGCGTACTACGTTCAAAAGAAACTTAAAGGAGAGATAGTTGAAGATACTAACACTTATGAAGCCGCCACCCTCAAACTAGGTGTTCGAGGAAAAAGCGATCGCGAAGTCCTAGAAGCCAGTCAAATTCCCAAGCTGGTAGAAGAATTGACTAAGTTTGCCCGCGAACATCGCATTGAGGGACAAATTCGCGACGGGAAATTGGCTTTAGATAGTATCATTCATACGCTGAGAATAAAATTCAAAAAAGATGCACAAATTCTCAACAAAGAAGATACATTATACCTGAAAGAAAAAGAAGAAGAGTTGCTGAATGAACGACAAGAATACCAGGAAAAATTAGTTAAAAATATCCGATATATTCAAGAACAACGCCTAGGAAGTTTAGGCAACGAACTACAACATATAGCCCAATCAATTTGCGATCGTACCGATCGAGCCATCAAAGAAAAAATGCCTAAACTGTGGAAAAAAAGTTTTTTCGGTTTACCCGATCCTCTCACTCACAAAAATATTGCCAAGCCCATTTACGAATATCCACTAAGTCAGGCTCAAATAGCTCTTTGGTCTGAACTTAATAATCAAGTGCCATTAATGGCAGATCACTTAATTCGAGTTTACACTGAGACTATGGACAACTCCCAGATCGCAGAAAAAATTTGCAATGGTTGCTACGGCTATGTAGAATTTTCTCGAGTCAAATCAACAATCAAAGAAACAATAGATGGAAAAATGGGTCATATTCTCCCTGAAATAGCAAGTCGTATTGCTATGACCCGAATGACCGATCCAGCTTGTTATTTTACCGCTGAAAGTGCTGATGGTCAACCTGACAAAAAGCAACTTTTTGCTAGTATTGCTCAAGTTCCACCTCAGGCCAATGTAAAGCTTGATGATTTCAGTCCATTTATTACAGAAATGCGGAAATTGTATGAATCTTTCGTGTCTCAATATTGCATCATTGGACTGTTGAATGTCTATCGATACGAAATGATTGAGATTGAGGTTTTATTATTGAACTACATCAAAGGCATTTTTCAGAAAATCCGCTATTCAGACGATTCAGTTTTGAAGGCAAAAATCAACGAAAGTCTTAGTGACGATCCTGAATGGAAACGCCTTGATATTATAAAACAAAAACTGGCTATCCTCGAAACGATCGAATCCTAATCAACTCAGCCCTTCCTAAAAGGGCACTCGCAAAGTTCATTTTTGACAATAGCTCACTCAGGAGACTTTATGAACGCTAACAACCCATTCTCGCAAGTATCAACCACTTTCAAAAACTTGTTGAATCGGCAAACTTCACCCACGGAACCAACTGATATACGCATAGGAATTTGGGGAGCCGCTGGTTCTGGAAAGACCACTTATTTGGCAATGCTTTACCGGGCGCTACTTCCATATCAAGGCTGGGTAGTTGATGCAGATCCTGAAAGTCTCAACTTTATCCTACAGCATATTGATACGATTGATGAAAAAGGCGAATTTCCAGATCCTACTGAAACAGCAGACAATATCCCGATTTTTACTTATACTCTCAAAGAGCAAGATGCTTCTGGCCCAACAGGATTTGAAGTAGTTCTTAATTTTCTGGATGCTCCGGGGGAGTTTTACGAAGATATAGATTCAACTTCAGCAGAAACAGTCAAGATATTTAAAGCGTCGAGTACAAGGAACAGTGGAGAGATTCAAGACGACGATCAAAATCAGGACGATCAAAATCAGATCGACTTAAATGGGATTGTAGATTATTTACTCAGTTGTGATGGAATCATTTTCTTACTCGATCCCATCCGCAGTAAAAAAGATGGGAAATCCTACCAATCTTTGCTATTAAAGTTGTTTGAGGAGTTTAAGAAGCGTTCTCAACCCGAAAATAGGATCGAGGGGAGACTACCACAATATATGGCATTCTGCTTGACAAAGGTGGACAAAGAGGGAATATGGGAGCAACTATGGACTAAAGTAAGGCATCCAGATGATAAAAAAGAAGCGGATGAAGAGTTGATGTTAGCCGCCAAAGATTTAGCCAAAGATGTGATGGGTGACTTGTTATTTGAGAGTCTGGAACACAATTATTGTGTCAAAAATCGGTATACTTTCTTTCCTCTAGCATCTATTGGTCGCTATCGTGATGAAAAAGATAAAACTTGGAAAGAAGCTGTAATCGATCCAGATGTTTCAGACACTCAATCTTCTCAATCTGCCCAATCATCACAAGTAACGCGTTATACAACTGGCTTCGATCCTGATGCTCCATCAGTAGGGCTTAACCCAACTCCCAGTTCTACTTCATCATCAATAGGTGGGGGTGGTTTTGCATCAGGTAACAATGCACCCAAGACTCCACAATCACCTTCCAAACCGAAACCACAGATTAATCAAGATGTAAAATATGAACCATTTTACGTCATCGAACCAATTGAGTGGTTAATCAATAATTTTAAAAAATAACCACCATTCCGTCAATCGACCAAGCACCAGTCATAGCTTGTGGCAGGAGCATTTTAGAACCGACTCCATTCACAGAACACAAACTTTTTCACCTATGTACTCACAGTTTATTCACGGCAAATTGGTTAGCAATCAAGCGTCTGGATACCAGCTTGTTGCTCGCAGCGCTGACTTGACCAATGAAGTTAGCCTCAAAACTATGGCAGAAAAAACCCATCGCTTTTGGGGTGCAAGACCACCAGAGACACCAAAAGCCGTTGGAATTTTTTGGCAAGAAGATAAGTTGGTATTAATCAAAGCTGAAACTGCTGTTGACGCTCAAAATCAGTTGGTAATTAATGGAACAAGAGGGTTCAATCAGCACCGCTATGTTTTTATTTCAGTTACGTCAATATTAGCATGGCAAGGCCGGACGTTTCCTCTGCTATCTTGGATGTATGAACAACCTATCCCAGTCTTGGATCGGTTTCAAGCTGATTTGCCCCATTTATCAATTCCACCTTTAGAAGAGGTAAAATCAGCCGAAATTAGGGAGAACGAATCTCAAAAAATTCGCTTATGCTTGGAAGAGGACAACCGAAATGATCCTTTGTTTTTCTCTGCATTATCCGCAGTAGTTAATGGTAAACGCTTACTTTTAACCAATCAAAACATAGATAATCCTCCTGAAAATTGGATCGAGAGTATCTTGTTACTACTCCCTGCTGGTATTCGCCCTCAAATCTCGATTGCTATTGGCACTCTTGAAGAGCAGGGATGTACTTGGGCAAAACTGGTTGTTAAAACCAATCAGCATTCTTCTCGATCGCTACCTGAAAATACGCTCTGGCTCAACCGTGCTACTCAAACATTTGAGGGACAGTCTGAGGAAAATACATTTGAGAATCGCTATGTTGATTATATCCGCGACCATCTAGCTCAAGCTCCAGATACTCTTCAGCAACTGATCCAAAAATTAGATGAAATAGTTGACGATGATATTACGCTAGATTCCCTAGCTCAATCCCAAATAATCATCCGTTTGATTCCTGTATTGCCTGAAGAACAACAAGATGAGTTATTATCAAAATATATTTCTGAATTGACGATCGAAAAGTGGGCAGAGTTAATCCCACAGATCGTCAATGAAGATTATCAACAGGGGCTTGTTTTCGCCTGGACAGAGTTGGGCAAAAAGAAAACTTTAGAAGCTCAAGCAATCTCACTAATGTTGAAGATTTGGAGTCGCCTTCTCAATTCTCAATTAGTCCAGTCGTTAGATGAACTACAGAAAAATTTACCTTTAGCTGAGATATTGCTGAAGCATGGGCTATTACAGCAAAACCGCCGCACACTTGAAGATCCGGGAATTGTAGAAACATTAATTGCACTCTGTAAAAGTGTGGTAGCTGATAAAGCTGGTTCTGATTGGCTAGAAGCATGGAAATTTGCTACTCATCTGGCAACTCATAAACTTTTTGAAGATGAAAAAGAGACTTTTTCACTACTCGATACTGCCCTATTAGGCAACATTCCTGTTACGGATTTATACAAGTTTTTCACCTTCAAGCTGGCAAGTTTGTTGCCGAATATTGAGGTAGAACAGTTCAAACAGAGTAATTTGCACGGACAGCTTACCACAAAAAATAGAGAACTAGCAGACTTGCTTGATATCTTACTTGCAGAATGCCATGCAGGTTTAGCAAATCTGCCGAAGATCGCCAACTTAATAGAGATGGATAACGCTACAAAAGATAATTGGTACGCAACATTTCTGAAGAAATGGTCGCCTTCCTGGGAAAATGCCAAGTTTCTATTAGTTGAGGTAATTAAAGAAACCCCAAATTCTGGTAATCATTTCAGTCGCTATGAGTTTCATCAAACCTATACTTGGTTTGAGCCACAGCAGCCTGAACTCAAGCAAATCTTCAATAACTTGCAGCAGAATTATAACTGTGAAAATTGGGTCAACTTGGCGGAGGCTATCTATGACATCCAAAAAGAGCAGACTGAATTTGTGGATAGCTTAGTGGGAAATATCTTTCCTGTTGCGGTAATGCACAAATGGCTACCCTTAATTGTTAATGATGAGAATCTTAGGAAAAATGTTATTGCCACATCCTCTGCATGGCAAAGTCTTACGGATGAAGAATTCAATCAACTTGTTCGTAGTTCCCAACAGTATGTTCCTACATTGACGCGCTGTTTGCGAGATGGCGATAGCTTGCGCCTCTCCTGGATTAAGGGTGACTTATTGCATTACCTTGGCCAAACTTGGATACGACAAAAGAGAATTGATGAGGATTTAAGAGATGTAATCACTAGCTCTAGAGTGACTGATACATTGACAACTCAAGATCGGTTGATTCTACAATGTCTGAGTTGGGAACCGGGAATTGAACTCAATCTAGAACTACTGCTAGGAGTGAAAACTGTTTTGACACCTGAGCAGAAAGTTGATTTGCAGATGAAGGCTAAGACAATAGTAGCCGACTACAACGATGCTGAACAAACACGCAGGTTGCTTAATGACTGTGCAGGATGGGGTTTAGGATTAAATGAACGGAAAGAGATTCTTGAAGCGGTTAAACCTTCAGCGTGCAATTTTAAATTAATCATTCCCTATCTCTATCTTGAAGGTAAAGTCATTAATCTGGCTGAAGAACAGCAGTTAATCGGATTATTACTGCAACTAGAATTGAACGATCCAGAAAGAGTCGATCTAGAAAAATTTTCCGTAGATGTTTTCACTCAATACATATTACCAAGCCGAAATCTGGAGTGGCTCAAGTGGTGGCGAGATAAATCCCTGGAAAAGCAGGTTTACCAAAAGGCCTTTGAAAGTGTTGCTCAAAAATATATGCAGAATCTCTCGATGAAAGATTTCGGGAATTATATCAAAGAGTTAAAAACATATTCCCTAGTTGAAGAGGCTCGTTGGATGTGTAAGTTAATCCCTAGGGAGATACAAGAATTGTTGGCTTAACCTATCATTGAAGATCCGGTTTAAACCGTTATGTATATATTCAGTGAGATAGATGTCTATTGAATTGATTGGCAAATCCACCTTGTAAAGATACTAAAATGAGTACACAACCTCCAAAACCATCTAGACCTCCGTGGAAATGTTCTGGTGGAGCAGATAACTCACACCCGCCAGTAATGAATGATGGCTATAAGTGTAAAGAATGTAATCGAACATACGCTGATTACGCCTCCGAGCAGTATCTGAAACTTAAAAAAGATGCAAATCCAATTGACAAAGATCGGAGAGCAACTTGGCAACTAGTCATACTCTTTTCTTCAGGTATTGCTTCTATAATGGCTTTATTTCTAGTCATTGGTGCGATTTGGTATGCTGGGAAAAAAGTTTATGAAGCACATAATCTAGTTAATCAGATTCCTGAATTACAACAATCACTGGATGAGACTCAAACCAAATTGGAGTCAACTCAGGCTGAACTGGAACAGATGAAGAATGATTTAAGACAGACTACTGCTAATTGGCATGAAGCTGAAGCTAAATCAGAGGAATTAGAGAAATTACTGGCTGATACCCAGAAAGATTTGAGCGCAGTTACAGCGCGATCGCGAAAATTAGCAACAAGAGTGACCAATACTCAATCAGAGTTGGATTCAATGAAACAACCAATGGAAGGTATAACCTCTGATATTACACGAATCGATCAAGAGTTAACTCAAATCCAAGAAAAACTGCCCCCCGATCCACTATGGTAAAGTTTAGCTATATTGTTTTCATAATCAGTCATTGAGGAGAGAGTTGGTTATGGACAACCCGTTATTTTCTCTGGCATTTCCCGTACAAAATCTGGAAGAAACCAAAGCCTTTTATGTGGAGGGTTTGGGCTGCCAAATGGGTCGAGAATCGCGCCATGCTCTTATTCTAAACTTGTATGGTCATCAGTTAGTTGCCCATGTCACCGATGAGCCATTA
>NZ_JAQMUE010000028.1 GCF_028330985.1 Roseofilum reptotaenium CS-1145
AATGTGGGAATGATTGTCCAAATTACCAAAGGAGAAATATATGCCATCAGCATTGCCTGGAGATATTCGTGAATCAATTGCTATTGCCAATGCTAAAAGCGTAGCCGAACAGCCAGCTCTGCTTGCTAATCTGGCATTTGCCAATGTAGTTGCCAATACTAATCTATCTCAGCAAAATGCCCTGTCCAACCAACAGGCAATGAACCAACTAGCGATGACAGTCACCGCTAAAGCTGTCAATAAAGTATCAGACTTGACTCCACTAGAAGCTTTGGCTGTTAACAAGTTATATACAGGTAACGATGTGGCTCAACAACTAGCCGATCTCAGGGCTGTGAGCAAACTATAGTTTTTTTCAGCTAGGAATTACCTCAATAGTAAAGAATAAACAAATCTTCACCAATTCAGAAAGGGTAAATCATGTCGGATTCTTCCATACCAGATGATATCCAGGAATCAATTGCTATTTCCAATGCTAAAAGTGTAGCTGAGCAGCCAGCTATGCTTGCTAACTTAGCTTTTGCAAATTTAGTTGCTAATACTAATCTATCTCAGCAAAATGCTGTATCTAACCAACAGGCGATGAATCAACTAGCGATGAGTATCACTGCTAAGGTCATCAATAAAATATCAGATTTGAATTCTGTAGAAGCCGTTGGGGTTAAGCAGTTGGATACAGGTGATAACGAGTCTCAAAAATAACATATTTATATTTAGTATGTAACAATATAATAAGCCAGAAGAAGAACAGTAGATTCTCCCTGAGATTAGCAAAATATGGCTTGTAGGCTCGCGGTCATCTAAAAAAGGCGATCGCTTGATTGAAGACGTTATAGTTATATTATTTTGCTAAAACAAGGATAGACAATACTGAATCATTCCTTCTGTATGTGCCGATCGCTGAGCTTAATTGTGACATCAACAGAGCTAGATCGTAGTGGACTGTTTCATCTAATTTAAGGAACATCGTCAGGTGTGGATGGGAACAGTTACAAATAACGATCGCTTAGTTGAGGCTGCGGCAAAGTGAGAAACGATGGCACAACAGCGCAAACAACTGATGAATAGACATCTTTGGGATAGCGATCGCCAATTTTTCTTTGATTATAATTACAAGACCAACAAACGCAATTCGCATCGCATCGGGATATTTGCCCCCTTCTTGCCAGACGACCCAACTTTTTCGGGGTTTGCCCTCGGTGTTGATGGCGACAAAAAAATCGGGGCCGCGATCGCGGGGAGCATTCTGTGCGGGAGGAGTATAATAGATACTGAGGTTACCCGCAGCAAAGAAGTCTTGGCGAGATTGCCAATGCCACTCTAAAGAGTTTAGCAGTAACATCAGTTGGGCTAAGTGGCGATAACTTTCCAATTCCGGTTCATCACTTTCTATTTCACCTGAAGGAAAGATAAGATCTTCTGTGACTTCGGGTACATGGGTTGTTGGGTGCTGAGTTTCGATGGTAGACATCGGCGATCGCGTACCAGGTTTCTCTTAAAATAAAAGATGTATTATAACTTGGAAACTGCTATGGCTTCATCTCTTCCATCCCTGAGCGGTGCTGAAATTCGGCAAACCTTTCTCGATTTTTATCAGAAGCGTGGTCACAAGATTTTACCGAGCGCATCCCTCATTCCAGAAGATCCGACGGTATTATTGACGATCGCCGGAATGTTGCCGTTTAAGCCCATATTTTTGGGTCAGCGTGCCGCTGAGGTTCCCCGTGCTACCACGTCTCAGAAATGTATCCGCACTAATGATATTGAGAATGTGGGACGAACTGCCAGACATCATACCTTTTTTGAGATGTTGGGCAACTTTAGCTTTGGGGATTATTTTAAAGAACAAGCGATCGCCTATGCTTGGGAACTCTCCACAAAAGTGTTTCAACTCCCCCCAGAGCGTTTAGTCGTCAGTGTATTCCGAGATGATGATGAAGCCTTTGCTATTTGGCGCGATAAAATTGGCATTCCAGCCTATCGTATCCAACGCATGGGAGAAGAGGATAACTTCTGGAAATCCGGCCCCACCGGCCCCTGCGGCCCTTGTTCGGAAATTTACTACGATTTTCACCCAGAATTGGGAGATGCAACCCTAGACCTCGAAGATGATACCCGGTTTATTGAATTCTATAATCTGGTTTTTATGCAATATAACCGGGATTCTGAAGGCAACTTAACGCCCCTGCAAAACCAAAACATTGATACGGGAATGGGGTTGGAGCGGATGGCGCAAATTCTCCAAGGTGTACCCAATAATTATGAGACGGATTTGATTTTTCCAATTATTGAAGCCGCAGCTCAATGTGCCGGAATTGAGTACCACAAAAGTGATGAAAAAACGAAGGTTTCCCTTAAAGTGATTGGGGATCATGTGCGCGCTGTGGTGCATTTGATTTCTGATGGTGTGAGTGCGTCGAATATTGGCCGGGGATACATTTTGCGTCGGTTAATTCGTCGGGTTGTGCGTCACGGCCGGTTGTTGGGGATTACGGAATTATTTACCGAAAAAGTGGCTGAAGTGGCGATCGCCCTTTCCGAAGGAGCTTACCCCAATGTGCGGGAGCGGGAAACTCTGATTAAATCGCAATTACAGCAGGAAGAATCGCGCTTTCTAAGCACCTTAGAACGAGGTGAAAAGCTGCTGCAAGAGATTATTGAAAAGGTCTTAAAGGCAGGACAAACAGAAATTTCAGGTAAAGATGCATTCAAGCTTTATGATACCTACGGTTTCCCCTTGGAATTAACCATGGAAATAGCCGAAGAACAAGGGTTGACTGTAAATCAGGAAGGGTTCAACTCATCCATGCAACTCCAAATAGAGACTTCTCAAGGGGCCCATGAAACCATTGATTTGATGGTGCAGGGGTCTTTGGATCGGTTGGCTGAACATATCCATCCGACCCAGTTCACGGGATATACGGAACGGTCGGGGATGGCGCAAATTCAGGCGCTGTTAGTAGACGGAAAGTCCGTGGAAATTGCTGAAGCGGGAATGCCGGTGCAGATTGTCTTAGATCAAACTCCATTTTACGCAGAATCCGGGGGACAAGTGGGCGATCGCGGTTATTTGTCGGGATCGGATGTGTTAATTCGGATTGATGATGTGCAAAAAGAATCGGATTTCTTTGTCCATTTTGGCCGTATTGAACGGGGAACCGTAAACCTGGGAGACTCGGTAACCGCCCAGATTGACCGCGCTTGTCGGATGCGGGCCCAAGCCAATCATACGGCGACCCATTTATTACAAGCCGCCCTGAAGAAACTTGTCGATCCCGATATTGGTCAAGCTGGGTCTGCGGTCGGATTTGACCGTCTGCGCTTTGATTTCAATTGTTCCCGCGCTCTCACGGCTCAGGAGTTAGAGCAAATTGAGGATTTGGTCAATACTTGGATTAGTGAAGCACACGGCGCAGATGTACAAATTATGCCCTTCGATCGGGCGAAGGATAAGGGTGCAACGGCCATGTTTGGCGAGAAATATGGCGATACTGTGCGCGTAGTAGACTATCCAGGGGTGTCCATGGAACTGTGCGGGGGAACCCATGTGCAGAACACGGCAGAAATTGGCTTGTTTAAGATTATCTCCGAAACCGGGATTTCTTCAGGAGTGCGCCGGATTGAGGCAGTTTCTGGGGCTGCGGTGCGCGAGTATCTGCAAGTGCGGGATGCGGTGGTTCGGGAATTGGGCGATCGCTTTAAAGCCAAACCCGAGGAGTTGGTGGAGCGGGTCAGTAGTCTGCAAACTGAGTTAAAAGCAACACAGAAAGAGTTAGAACAGGTACGGAGTGATTTGGCGATCGCCAAATCAGATCAATTGCTTTCCCAAGCAGAATCTGTCGGTGAAGTGCAGGTATTAGTGGCACAGCTTGATGTGGATGCCAATTCTCTCAAAACGGCTGCCGAACGGTTATTACAAAAGCTCGGTGAAGGTGCTGTCGTTTTAGGTTCGGTTCCCGAAGCCGATAAAGTCAGTTTAGTCGCTGCCTTCAGTAAATCCGTCAATCAAAAGGGCTTACAAGCCGGTAAATTTATCGGTCAAATTGCCAAAATTTGCGGCGGTAGAGGCGGTGGGCGACCCAATTTAGCCCAAGCCGGAGGACGCGATCCGAATCAGTTGCCTACAGCTTTAGAAACAGCGAAAACCGAGTTAAGAGAAGCCCTCTAATCTCTAGTTTATGTAGGGTGCGTTATCCTGTCACTAACGCACCCAATTCATCCGAGTTACTGGGAAGAAGTTAATCTGTTTTTATGGATGTGATTGCATTTTAACGGAGTGAGCTGAATATCCCAAAAATCAACTATTTATCCGTTGCCAGCATGTATTCTTATAAACTTGATATTAATTGGACTTGAGTCAACTGAGAAAATGTCACTTTAAAATTCTCCTGTTCGCCACCAACTCACGCCTTCCCATTTCATCAATTGAGCTAAAAATTAACCTCACAGAAAATTATTGTAGAGTGGGCAAGAGAATAAGTGATAAGATTCAAGGTACCACTTCTTGACCTATCTACTCCATCTGCCAGAATTTAGCACTATAGTAACGTGAGGCACTGTAGCCTCAATCCGGTTCGATTTACAATATTTTGTATCATTGAGGGGTCTATCCTCACTGAAAAACGTTTAATTCAGTGGATAAAATAATCTATCTTGGCAAAAAATGTATCGAAATGTAGATCGGCAAACAACAGCTAATCTCTAAGGTTGGTTATTGAAACGCAAATTTTATAATTCTATTGATGAAGAAACTGGTTAAAGACATTGTTAAGGAGCGACGGGATTATAATACTTGGGTAGCGAATGAAACCCTGGAAGATTATTCTCTGCGCTATGCACCAAAATCATTTCGTAAATGGTCGGAGTTTTTGGTAGCAAATACAGCTTTGGGAGGGATCTCTTTTCTAGCATTGGAGGCGATCGGTGCTTCTTTATTAATCAGTTATGGATTTGCCAATACATTTTGGGCAATTTTATTTTCAGGTTTGATTATTTTCCTGGCGGGTGTACCTATTACCTATTATGCCGCCAAATATAATATTGATATGGATTTATTGACGAGAGGGGCAGGATTTGGTTATCTCGGCTCAACTATTACTTCTTTGGTATATGCCTCATTTACGTTTATTTTCTTTGCCTTAGAAGCCGCGATCATGGCTCAGGCCTTAGAGTTATACTTTCATTTGCCTTTGGCTTGGGGATATTTGGTCTGTTCTGTGATAATTGTTCCCTTGGTTTTTTATGGAGTTACATTAATCAATCAATTACAGTTGTGGACACAGCCGATTTGGTTATTTTTGATGGTTTCACCCTATATTTTTGTAGCGTATAAGGAACCAGAATCGTTTCAATATTGGCTGGATTTTGCCGGTCATTCCGCCAGTGCAACTCAGTTAAATACCCTATGGTTCGGATCGGCAGTAACTGTATCTTTTTCTGTCATTGCTCAGTTAGGAGAACAGGTAGATTATTTACGATTTTTACCAGATAAGACGGAAAACAATAGGTGGAAATGGTGGTTGGCGGTTTTAGCGGCAGGTCCCGGTTGGATTGTTTTGGGGGTACTAAAACAGTTAGGAGGGTCTTTTTTAGCATCTTTGGCGATCGCCCATGGATTGGCTGAAAGTCAGGCTAAACAACCCGTTCAAATGTATCTGGGTGGGTTTTCAGATATGTTTAACGATCCTAGGGTTGTTTTAGCCGTAGTAACCCTGTTTGTGATTATTTCTCAAGTCAAAATTAATGTCACGAATGCCTATGCGGGATCGTTAGCCTGGTCTAATTTTTTCTCCCGTCTTACCCATTCCCATCCAGGGCGGGTGGTGTGGTTGGTGTTTAATGTAGCGATCGCCCTATTGTTGATGGAGTTAGGCGTATTTGAAACCCTGGAGGCAGTTTTGGGACTATACTCCAATGTGGCTATCGCTTGGATTGGGGCGATCGTAGCTGATTTAGTGATTAATAAACCCCTGAAACTGAGTCCTTCTTATATCGAATTCAAACGAGCATATCTGTATAATATAAATCCCGTGGGCTTGGGTTCCATGGCGATCGCTTCAGTCGTTTCTATTATCGCTTTTTTAGGCTTATTTGGCCCCTATCTGCAAGCCTATTCCTCCTTTTTGGCTTTGGGTATTGCCTTTATACTCTCTCCCCTTCTTGCGTGGTTAACCCAGGGAAAATATTACATTGCCCGTAAAAATGAACTCCGCGATCGGGTGAACCTCAGTCCATCCCTGATTCAATGCTCCATTTGTGAACAGCACTATGAACCGGCTGATAGTGCCTATTGTCCCGTTTATCAGGGTAATATTTGTTCTCTTTGTTGTACCCTAGAAGCCCATTGTCATGATTCCTGCAAGCATACTCCAGAGAATCAATTAGCCTTACATTCTCCAGGGTTGTTATCGACGATTAAAGATCGATTTTCTCCCCAATTTCTGAAACGAGTTTTACGATTTTTGGGCGGATTTTTCCTCTTAGCGGGAACCAGTGGGACGGTTTTAGGATTGGTATTCTTTTTTGGAGTGTGGAAATCTTCCGAGTTTTCCGTAGAGGATATTAGCTTAATTTCGACGCTGTGCTTAGAACTCTATTCCCTACTGTTGGTATTATGTGGAATTGGGGCTTGGTGGTTTGTCTTAAGTGAAGAAAGCAAAGAATTAGCAGAGGAAGAATTAGACAAGCAAAATTTACAGCTACAAGCAGAAATTAAAGAGCGAGAAAAGACGCAATTAGCCTTGCGAGATTTAACTCGTCAGTTAGAAAGACGAGTCGCGGAAAGAACGGCTCAGTTGTCCGAGACTTTACAAGACCTAAAACGTACCCAAGCCCAATTAGTACAGACAGAAAAAATGTCTAGCTTGGGCCAATTAGTCGCAGGAATTGCTCATGAAATCAATAATCCGGTCAGTTTTATTCACGGGAATCTTCTTCATGCTATCAATTATGTAAATAACTTATTAAAATTGCTGGACGCTTATCAACAAGAATTGGAGAAAACGAATTCAAACATCACTAAATTAGAGGATGAAATTGAGGTTTCATTTATTCAAGAGGATTTACCTAAACTATTGAATTCTATGGAGGCGGGAACGAATCGTATTCAGCAAATTGTATTATCTTTACGCATTTTCTCCCGGTTAGATGAAGCTGATTTTAAAGTTGTGGATATCCATGATGGCATTGACAGTGCTTTAATGATTTTGGGGAATCGATTGAATCCAACCTCCCAAAATCCCGGAATTGCAGTGATTCGGAACTATGGGCAGTTGCCGTTAATTGAATGCTATCCGGGACAGCTTAATCAGGTGTTTATGAATATTTTTGTCAATGCTATTGATATTTTTGAGGAACAGAATAAGCGCCGTTCTTGGGAAGAGATTGTTCAACATCCAAATCAAATTACCGTCAGTACGGAGATCAAACAGCCCGATTCAATTTTGATCTCAATTACGGATAATGGCCCGGGAATTCCTGAGTCAATTCAATCTAAGATTTTCGATGCTTTCTTTACAACAAAACAGGTCGGAAATGGAACAGGTTTAGGGTTGTCCATTAGTTATGAAATTATTGTGGAAAAGCATCAGGGACACTTAAATTGTGAGTCAATTGTGGGTGAGGGAACAACGTTTAGGATTGAGATTCCTGTTAGGCAGGTTGGTTTCCCCTCTTCCTAAATCCCTCTCCCCAAGCAGAAGCGCCCCCTGAGCGTAGTCGAAGGGGGCTGAGGGAAGAGGCGAACTACCAAAAATAACCGTCTTCAATGGTGGTTTGGCCGTCGGTGGGGTTGTATTTCAGTAGATATTCGCGAGTAATAGCTTCTTGGTAGCGCAGATTTTTGACTTCAGTGTGGGCAATTTCAGTATCGGTAGATAGGAGAATAACTTGATGAGAGGCGCTGGGAAAGTATCGCTCGATCAGGTTTTGGCGGTGGGAGGAGTCAAGGCGACCAAGAGGAGTATCAATGGCTACGGGAAGTTGGCGGCCGGAGACTCTCGCCAGCCCCCAGAGGAAGGCGATCGCTAATAATTGCTTTTCCCCAGCAGATAGGCGGTGTTTGGGCAAGGGTTGACCCTCGCAATCATACAAGGATAAGCTGTAATTTTTAGTACTAATTACGACGCGCTGAACGAGATCGGATTTATGAAGCAGGTAGCGGAAGCATTCGGTAACCTGGTTTTCAAGCTTGTTGAGCTTTTTCAAGGTCAATTTTTCTCGGTATTTTTCAAGTATCGTTTTCACTCTAGAAATGGAATTGATGATATGGGTCGCATTTTCCCGCTTCAGAAATTTATCGCTGTACTCTTTGAGTTGCTTTTTCGCTTCATCGATGCTGCGCTCAAGGTCTCGCAGTTGCCGATGTTTGTATTCTAAATCAATTTCTAATTTGGTCTTTTTGTTGTTAGCTTGTTCTTTTTTAGTCATTAATTCTTGGTAGTATTCAGGAGAAGCCGCCACAGTAAGTTTTCGCTCAATATCCATCAGTTGCTGTTCTACTTTTTCTAGATATTTGGATTCCGCTTTGGCTTTTTCTCGTTGCGTGGGGATATCATAGATTATCAGTTTTTCTAGGGTTTCCAGCTCTTCAGAAGTGGCTTGTAACCAGGTCTTTTCAGGGGATAAGATTTCTTGGGCTAAACTGTGGTAATCTTTTTGTAAAAAGGCTTCAATATCTGTCGTTTGGGAATCTGGAAGTTCCAGGGTGTGCAGATAGTCAAGCAAACGGCGATCGCGCTCCTGAATGCGATCGCGGGAAATTTGTGCTTTCAGGGACTCCTGTTCCGCTTTTCCTTGAGCGATCGCTGGCTCGATCAGGTCTTCAATCAAGCTCAGGGGTAGGGAGGTAGCGGCTAAATTCACCAGTACATCCCGAGTCTGTTGGATTTTAGCTTCCTCGCTCTTTTTCTGTAAGTCAAGCTGATGGCGTTCGGCCGCAATTTTCCCCCCTTCAGAAATAAAGCGATTTTCCGCTTCTTTAGCGTTCTTAACCGCCCGTTTGAGCATTTTTTCCGTATTCGCGATCTCTTGGGTAATACGCTCCCTTTCCCCATCATAACCCTTCAGTTTACGGTCAATTTCTTCTAAATTCCCCAATTCCTGCTTATCGGCGATCTGCTTTTGGTGACGACGGGATAAGATCTCTAAATCTGTATCCAGGCGATCGGCTAATTCTAATCCCAATAAAGATTGAATCGCTTGCACAACTAACGGAGGCGGAGCATCAAGATCGGCCAATTCTTTCACCTGTTCGCCATCAAATAAAAACAGATTAGAAATGCCCAAAGGTAACAGGTTTTCGATATAATCATCCCAGGTATCTCTGAGGGTATTTTCAGGAAAGTCACCCTTACCATTCAGAATTCCCAGAGTATCCTTACTATCTTGCCTTGTCCAATAGCGGATGATTCGCAGTTCAGTATAAAATTGAGAGTCAGGATTATCAGGGTTGAGAGTATCCGTTTTAGCAATTTTACTGCTATCGCCAGAAATGATCTTCACTAACAGTTCTAACCGGGTTTTTTCCTGGTCTGCGATATGGCGGTTAACGCATTGTTTCAGAAAATTACTGTAACTGAGATTTCCTCGTGTAGAACATTCGGCGCGATGTCCATAGAGAACTAAGCGAAGGGCATCCATAAGGGTGGTTTTCCCTCCCCCATTCATTCCTCCTAACAGCAGTATAGGTTTACCATCGTTTGGACGCAGGTTGAGGACTTGTCTCCCCTTATAGGGGCCGAAGTTTTCTAAAACAAGTTCCAAGAAAATCATATCAATTAAAAATGACGGGGTTTTTAGCGTGATTAGAAACCGGGTTTCTGAATTATTGGGATTCAGACCAGGAACTAAATTTGATGTCTCCCCAACCTAAACTGAGTTGTTGAGTTGGGGGTTCGGGTTCCAGTTTGGATTGGTTGTCGGGATGGTTGGGATCGGCTTTTTCAGGATTTTTAATGATGTTTTCAACTTTTTGTACGTCCCCTTCTAAAACAGCAGTTTTTATGGCCTGTTTAAAATGGGCATGTTGAATGGCTTGCTCCTGTTCGCGAGAACTGGATTTAAAACACTTGCTCAAAGCATCATAAATACCGGAGCGACTGCCTTTGTTTTGATATTGGCGTTCCGTATTGAGCAGTCTCGCGAGTAGCTCGAATTCCATGGAGTTCTTATCAGTGACTTCTTCTAGAGTGCTCCACTCGTCTATACCGAGCAGGGTACGATCGCCCTCTGGACGGCGATCGATAAATTCCTCTCCCGTAACTTCTTTATAAATTCGGGGTAAGCTGTCCTCAAATTCATGTTTTTCTTCTAACCAAATGCGACGAATTTCACTCAGTTCTTCCAGGGTAATCAAGGTTATTTCTCCCATTTCTGGCGGTGCAGTTTTCTGAATTTGTACCTGTGCTTCGAGCAGTCGTCTCAGTAGATATTCACGCCATTCTTTTTTATAAGGCCCAGGAATAGGTTGAAGTTCTGTGTTTTTATCTGTTCCCTGTATTTTGCGTTCAAACAGTTCTACTTTTCCATAAATGCGCCGAAAATCTCGTCTGTCTCGATCATCTTTCAAGTCTAGTTCATTGCGAATATCTAAAAGGGGTTGCAGCCATTCCTTTTCTTCATCATTTTGGATCATCGCTTCCATTGATTTATCCTGATTTACCATAGTACAAACCCAGCAGCCAAACCGAGAACTTCCGCAACTGGGAGTTGAGGTATCAACGACTAGGGGGCATTCGTTATCGGCAGTTGCTCCCCGATACATAGAAAATAGATCTTTGTTGTTGATTCCCCAAGGATTTTCCCATTGCATGAGGTACATCCAAACTTCATCAGTTCGCCAATCTTCAATTGGGCTATATACTAGAGAGTTAGGTAAACGAGAATTAGGGCTTAACCTTTCACGTATTCTACCTGCTTCATACTTTTCCATCACCGATGCACGAATCGAGCTTTCTGCTTTACGAATTCCTAAAACAACAATAGTTTCACCGTAAGTTCTAATTACGTCTCGGATAAAAGAGTTAACTGGCTGGATTTTCATTCTATCTGTACACCATCGAAAACCTGGGCGAGGCGCAGGATATCCTTTACCCAGCAAACAAACCCAAAAACTATCTTTGAAATTCGGATAAAGTAAGTGAGCCTCAATGGGCATTTGCTGCTCTTTTGCCGACTTTCTAAGATTTCTGATCGATTCTTTTACCCAAGCAGCAACAATAGGATTTTCCACTAAAGTATCTGTCGTGATGATATGAACCGTTTTAGTTCTGCGCTCTATCGGTAGTCTAGATAAGGCATTCCAGATAAGTTGTAAAATTACGGTTGAATCCTTACCACCACTGTATCCTATCACCCAAGGGATTTCATCTAGACAGTAAAGATCCTGAATTTCCTCGATGAGTTTCTCAACGGTAATGATAAACTCATCGACGGTACGTTGTGGCAAAAGTGAAGGCTTAGTCGCTGTCATGACGAAATAGAAATATCCGTGTTTCCCTAGTTCATTATGTCACTAATCATGTGTTACGATGTAACTGTAGTGTTTTTTAGAACAAGCGAGTTGTTATGGTTCAAAATACAGATCATAACACTGAGCATGAACTAGATCTCAATAACGTTATCAATCCTTACCTGGCTCAATACCATCGTGATAGATGTTATCCTGCCTTGATTTTTCGGCAAGGAAATCGGAAGATGATACAAATTAATGTTCTAGCACATGATCTGCCGACTCTTTTACAAGCGAAACACTCTATTGACAACAATCCAGATTCGGGCAAAAATCGGCCAGAAGTCCCAGGGCATGTACATGAAATTAAAGATTATATTCGAGAAAGAGTTACTAGAAATAGATCTTGGGTATTAGGTACAATAACAGCTAATGTTGACCCTTCCAAGATTAAAGTTATTCTATTAGGTCATGGAATGGGTTTAGCAGTTATCCCTAGAAATGTCAAGTTAGATATTACTGATGGACAGCATAGAATTCGGGCTATTGATGAGTTGGTTACAGGTTCAGAAACAGAAAGTAGCTTAATTGGTGATGACGACTTTCCTATTACGCTTATACTAGAGCCAGACTTTAAGCAATGCCAAACTGATTTTCGGGACATGGCACAAACCAGACAGTTGCATAAGTCATTACTATTATCATTTGGGGAATTTGAAGGACGTATTGGAATTACTAAAAGCATCATTGAATCTGTTCCCATGTTTTCCAATAAGACCGAGAATATCAAAGCTAGTCCTGCTACAAACAAAAAGCTTATATACACAATAAACTATCTCGTTAAGTTTGTTAGTTGTGCTTTTACAGATGATGCAAATAAAGAACTACGTGGTTATGATGTTGAAAGGTCGTCTAATTCCCTGATTGCCTGTTGCAACAACTTTTTCTCAAACTGTAGAAATACAAGAGAGATCTTTGAAAAAGACATCAGAGACTTAACGACTGAAGATGTGGGTAAATTCAAAGAGAACTGTGTGTTAGGTCGAAGTGTTGGGTTAGAAGTGTTAGGGCGTTTATTGCATTACACTTACGATCGAGAGAATAACATTTTTGATGAAAATAATGTTCTTAAGCTTTCTCAATTAGATTGGTCAACAGGCAGTAGTCTATGGAATGGAAGTATTGTAAAAGTTGATCCTAATCCAAAAAATCCAACTAAACCCTACAAAATTTCTGCAAGTATGAATCTTGTAAAGATCGCGGTTAATGAAGTTAAGGAGCAATTAGGGTGGCTCGATCGTACTCCATTGTTCTAAACGACTCTAAATTCTCTTAATTCTGAATTCCATAATATCCCCAAGAGTCTGGATGCAGAGACAACAGGGTAACCCCTAATTCTGCTAATCCCCAAAAGGCGATCGCCTGACAACAGACATAATTCTTTATAACTTCCCATGCCTTCAACTCACCCGTCAACATCGATCGCCAAAACTGTACTTTCTTTCCCCACTATCTTTCCAGTATTCCACACTTTTTAAAAAACAATTCAAGTTTTAGAAAACATTTAAAATTTGCCGATCTTCTCGCTTGCGTCCCCATCTCCCGATTCCCCCACCTAAACTGAGAGAGAACATGACCATTGGGGGTTTATCATGGATACACAACCCACTCAGGTGGCTTTAGCGGTTCTGTATCGCGAAAATCGTTATCTGATGCAATTGCGCGATCGCATCCCAGGCATCCTATATCCAGGCTTTTGGGGCTTGTTTGGCGGTCATTTAGAGCGGGATGAGTCCCCAGATGAAGGTATTCGACGGGAATTACTCGAAGAAATTGGCTATTGCCCTCCACACTTGGATAAGTTCGGCTGTGATAGCGATCCGGGGATTGTGCGCCATATTTACCATGGTGCGTTAACCGTGCCACTGGAAGCATTAATTTTGGGTGAAGGATGGGATATGGGGTTAATGACTCCCGAACAAGTGCGAGCAGGAGAGGCATTTTCAGTTAACGCCAATGAAGTTCGCCCCTTGGGAACGCCCCATCAACGCATTGTCCTGAGTGTAATTAACGCCGGTTTGGGGTAAGTTGTTGCACTTGGCGAGCATCTACCAAGATAGCTAAAAAACCGCGATCGCTTAACGACATTAAGGTAGCCGTAGCTTCTTCTTGATTGTTACTCTGGAGTGCCAGTAAATAAGAATTACCCTGGAAATTCACCCAAGGAATCGCCTTGTTCAGAAGGATTTGCAGTTGCTGAGGAGCATCCTGTCGATTGTTGGCATTGACTAATACCGCAAACCCCGAACCGAGGGAGGGCGAGCTGGGGTTGCTTGGTAAGACGGGGGGATTGGGTGGACGAGTCCCAATTTGACCTAGGGGGGGCGCAACCATAAAAGCCGGCAAGCCCGTATTCTCGTAAATATATTGGCTCCAACGCTCACTCACCTGGGCGTTAGCTAAGTTGCGGATTTGGGTGACAACTTCGTTATTGTATTGGCAGACTTGAGCCGTTTGATTGGAGGGTAAGAGATAGTTCAGCAGCAATTGTTGGCTAGAGGGGTTAGGAGTGCGCACGAAAACCATATATTCCCCTGGGTTCGGTGGAGGACAGGAAAAGCGGTTGCTTTGACTCAAGGCAGGAATAGAAGAGAGGAAAAACGTCGATAATCCGGCGATCGCACTCAAAAATTGAGTCAGACTAGAGGAGTTAGGGTAAAAAGGCATAAGAGTAGAATAGAGTCTTTGAATGTGCAATCTTACCCTTGAGCTATCTTTGCCTACTGCCTAACCCGTTTAGTCTGAACAGGTTATCCGTCTTAGGAAACTTAAGACGAGGCAACAAGGGAAGCTTGGGGGTCAGGAATAGCATCTGATGGGGCTTCAAATTCACCCGTCAGCACATATTCTAAGCGAAGTTTGAGCCAAGTGATAAGTTGAGGATCTGTTGAGATAATAGCGGCTGCCGGTTGAGGGCATTTGGCTTTAGCCTCTGCCAGTTCAGCCGCTTCTAGAAATGCCGGTTGGGGAATTAACCAAAAGTCGATTTCTTTTTCTTTCTCTTTGTAGTTACGGGTTCTTTCCCGAAAGACCTCTTCGAGAGGTTCGTCTTCCATGAGGAATTTCTTGCTGGCGAGGACGTAGTGATAAGTGGTCATAGGGTTTGGTTTGGATGAACACAGAGAGTTATTTTACCGGTAAATGGTTATTGGGAAAAGGCAATAGGCAATAGACAGTAATTTCCGGGTCTCTTCCACCTAATTTCTCCATTCCCCCATTCCTAGGGTGTTGTGCCGAGGATAGCGTGTTTCATCTCTCGAACCGCTCGTTCTAGGCCGACTAGGACAGCGCGGCTGATAATAGTATGGCCAATGTTGAGTTCTTCCATTCCAGGAATACAGGCAACGGGGTAAACGTTCCAATAGGTAAGACCATGGCCAGCGTTTACTCGTAATCCTAGGGTACAAGCTCTATCACAGCTTTGGGTGAGCAAATCCAGTTGTTCTTGTTGTTCTTGTTCTTGGTGCGCTTCGGCGTAGGTTCCGGTATGGAGTTCAATAAATTTGGCTTCGATGTCCGCCGAGGCTTTGATCTGGTCAAGGTTCGGGTCAATGAAGAGGCTCACCGGTATGCCCGCATTTTGCAAGGTTTGTACCACATTAGCAAGACGCTTTCCTCCAGCGATAACGTCTAAACCGCCTTCCGTGGTCACTTCTTCTCGACGTTCCGGAACCAGCGTGATATAGTCAGGTTGGATTTCTAAGGCGATCGCCACCATTTCCTCCGTAGCCGCCATTTCTAAGTTCAGATGAGTCCGCACCGTCTGGCGTAATAATCGTACATCTCGGTCTTGAATGTGGCGACGGTCTTCCCGAAGATGCACCGTAATCCCATCTGCTCCACCAAGTTCTGCGAGTACGGCTGCTGCAACCGGATCGGGTTCTACCGTTTTGCGAGCCTGGCGGATAGTAGCAATATGATCAATATTTACACCTAGGGTGGGCAAAGATCTATCTCCTCTGAGTTAATTTCATGGGTTTTCTATCGATTATTTTACTCTAATTTGGTGAAATGAAACTTGAATCAAATTAGAGTAATCTCCCAGCCATCCTTTAATAGCTCCTAGTTTTTAAATCTCCACCCACTCTATTGTTTGCTTCCTGTATCTCCCCATCACAGCACAAAGCGCTGTAATTGCTCATGACTCCTCTCGGTTCTGTTGTTCAAGGTTCCCTGTCTAAAGGATTAGAAGTGCGCTTGCATCCCGATGTATCCGTTGAAGAAATGCGAGTGGGCAAGTTTTTGGTGATTCAGGGGAGGCGATCGCGGTTTTTCTGTCTCTTGACTGATGTAACATTGGGAACTGCAAGTCCGCGCATCTTAGCCAATCCCCCCGATCCGAATAACTTCTTTTTGCAAGAAGTATTAGCGGGCAGTAGTACCTACGGAACCCTAGAAGTTACTCCCATGCTGATGATTACCCCAGAAGAACAGACCATTGCTCCATCGCGTTCTGATTCTCAATCCAATTTAGCCTCATTTTCTGCCCAAACTTCTGTTGATTTTACGCTCAAACCGGTTAAAACTATTCCCAGTCACTTTAGCCAAGTGTATGAAGCGCAAGAACTGGACTTCCGCACAGTGTTTGGTTGGGAAGATGACCCCCAGCGTCATAATTTTTCCATAGGTCAACCGGTAGATATGGAGGTTCCAATTTGCATTGACTTAGACCGATTTGTAGAGAGAAGTAACGGTATTTTTGGTAAATCGGGAACCGGGAAATCCTTTTTGGCTCGTTTATTACTGTCTGGCATTATTAAACAGCGAGTTGGAGTTAACTTAATCTTTGATATGCATTCTGAATATGGTTGGGAAGCCGTTTGTGAAGGCAAAACGGTTAATACGGCGAAAGGCTTAAGACAACTGTTTCCGTCCCAAGTTCAGGTGTATACCCTCGATCCAGAATCAGCCAAACGCAGAGGCATTCGAGATGCCCAAGAATTATATTTAAGTTTTGAGCAAATTGAAGTTGAAGATCTGGCTTTAGTGCAACAGGAATTAAACCTATCTGAAGCGAGTTTAGATAGTGCCCTCTTGCTCAAAACTCAATTGGGACGCAATTGGATCTTACAGCTTTTGAACATGAGTAATGAACAGATCCAAGACTTTTGTCTCGATAATAATGGGAGCAAATCCTCCGTTACGGCGCTACAACGAAAACTCAATCGCCTCACCCAACTCAAATATTTAAGGGGAGCCACTCGCCACAATCCGTTTGGGCAAATTCTAGATACATTAGCTGCGGGTAAACATGTGGTGATTGAATTTGGTTCCCAAGCTAATTTACTCTCCTATATGTTAGCCACGAATATGATCACCCGCCGAATTCATCAATCCTATGTGAAGAAAGCTGAACATTTTTTACAGACCAAGAAATCGAGCGATCGCCCCCTGCCCCTCGTGATCACCATCGAAGAAGCTCACCGGTTCCTCGATCCGAGCATCAGTAGCCAAACCATTTTTGGCACGATCGCCAGAGAAATGCGCAAATACTTCGTTACCCTCCTCGTCGTCGATCAACGTCCCTCTGGGATCGATAAGGAAGTAATGTCGCAAATGGGAACCCGTGTAACCGCCTTATTGAATGATGATAAAGATATTGAAGCCATTTTTACCGGTGTTTCTGGAGCCGGAAACCTGCGATCGGTTCTCTCGAAACTCGATTCTAAGCAGCAGGCTCTAATTCTAGGTCATGCTGTTCCCATGCCGGTGGTCGTCCAAACTCGTCCCTACGATCAAAAATTTTATACTGAAGTTGGTGAAACCGCTTGGGAAGATATCCCCGATGAAGATATTTTTGGGGCAGAAGAAGCAGCAATGAGCGATTTAGGGTTTTAGTCCCTACAGCAAAATTTGCACTTTTATAGCACAATAACAATGGGATCAACGGGAGCATAACCCATCAATGGGGCTTGAGATAGTAAATCAAGAATGTCGAGGTCACAACACGATTGGATAGAGGGTTATACCATCTTCCTTCAGGAGTATCTACAAGAGGGGCGATTATCTCCTGAAATTGGAGACTGGATACAGGAGGCGATCGCCGCCCAAATTCCCCTATCCACCCTATTTCAGTGGCATCATCACAGTTTATTCCAGTTTCTGCAACAGGATCTCAACCCCGAACATTGGCCGCCGTTACTCGAAAAAGCCGCAACATTTCAGAGCCACAATTTCAGTCTTTACAACCTCAAGAAAAGTCTAAACTATCCGGTTGTTGGGCCAGTCTTAGACCAAGAAAGCGTCAATATTCCCAGTAAAGAACAAGAACTTAAGCTCAGAGAAAATACGGAGTTTGAGCATTTAATCAGTAGCATGTGTACCCAGTTTATGTGGTTAGACTTCCGGGAACTCGATCGAGAAATAGAAACCGCTATTGGTCGTTTAGCTCAACATTATCAGTGCGATCGCGCTTATCTGTTTCAATTGGGGGGCGATCGCCAGATGGCCCAACTGCGCTGTCAGTGGTATGCTCCTGACATTAGTCCCTTACCCCCGCTCTGGCATCAAATTCCCGTAGAATTTACCCCTTGGTGGATGAAACACCTGAACGAACACCAAGCCATCCCCATCCATTCTTTACAGGATTTTCCGCCAGAAGCCAAAGCTGAACACGCGATCGCCTCCGCGATCCAAGCTCAATCTTTACTCCTACTTCCCCTCATCGATAACGATCAGTTAATTGGATATCTAGGATTTTCCACCATTCGACAGTCGAAAATCTGGGGAAAAGATTGCATTAAACAACTTAAATTGGCCAGTGAATTACTGACCTGCACCCTAAAGCGAAAACAGGTAGAACTCACCTTAGAACATCTCCATGAACAGATGGAATTATCGATTGAGCAGCGTACCCAAGAACTGCAAGATGTGAACTCTCAACTTCAAGCCGAAATTCGAGAACGGCATCAGATTGAAAATGCCCTACGCCAAAGTGAAGTGCGATTTCGTCATATCTTTGAAGACTCTCCCCTAGGAATTGCCATTCTCAATACTGAGTATGGCTTAGAACGAGTTAATCTATCCTTGTGCCGGATGTTAGGCTACTCTGCCTTAGAGTTGCAATCCGTCAACTTAGTCGATTTACTCCATCCTGACGATCGAGACTTAACTCACACCCTCCTCAATCGGTTGATGAAGGGTGAAATTCCTTCTTTTCAGATTAAGCAACGTTGTATTCATCAGAGTCAAGAATTTTTGTGGGTCAAAGTCATTGCTTCAGTCATTTCCACCTCTGATTCCTTGGTAAAATCTTCGCAAGTCAGTCCTACCTATGGAATTCTCATCGTTGAAAATATCACTGAGCGAAAACAGGCTGATGAAACCCTAAAGTTAATTCAATTTACCCTTAATCGGGTGATGGATTCTGTCTTGCTTATTGATGCTCACGGTCAACTCATTTATGTCAACGATCGCGCCTGTCAAACCTTAGATTATCGCCGCGATCAATTATTACGGATGAATATCGGGGAAATTGATCTTTCTTGCCGCACGTCTCCTTGGAAGGAGTTTTGGAATCAGGTGAAATCCTCCGGATTTATGCGTGTTGATTCCGTCTATCAGAGCCAATCTGGTGTAGAGATTCCTGTAGAAATTAATTTCAATTTCTTTCAGTATCAAGGATTAGAGTATAGCTGTGCGATCGCTCGAGATTTGCGCGATCGCCAAAAAGCAGAAGCTGCTCTAGAGAAAAGTCAACACCTGCTGGCTGCATCCCAGAAGGCTGCTGGGTTAGGGAGTTGGGAGTTTGATCTGCTCACCCAAGAAATTTTTTGGTCGGATGAAGTGTTCCGCATTTTTGGCCAAGATCCCACCTGGGAGAAACCCCCAACCTATTCTCAACATATTCGACAATATCACCCTCACGATCGGGCCCAATTTCAACAGGTCATTCAACAGGCAATTTCGGAGGGAATAGACTACGATTTCGAGTTACGCATTCTTCGGTCTTCGGGTGACGTTCGTACGGTTTGGACCCAAGGACAACCCATTTTTAACGATCGCGGAGAGGTCATTAAACTCTTTGGACTCATTCAAGATATTACGGCTCGGAAACAGGTGGAATTAGCCCTGAAAGATAACGAAATGCGCTATCGTACCCTAGTCTCTCACATTCCAGGAATTATTTATCGCTGTTTACCCAATCAAGATTGGACAGTAGAATTTATCAATGATGCCATTGAAGATATCATCAGTTATAGCGCGGATGACATGATGTCTCGGATGGTGCCGGGGTTAGCTATCTTGCTTCATCCTGAAGATTTACCTTGGGTACGAGAGCAGGTTAAGTTCGCTCTAGCTCAACACGCTCCCTTTGAGCTAGAGTATCGGATGATAGCCCGTGATGGTACGATCCATTGGGTTTATGAGAAGGGTAAAGGAGTATGGAATGAGCAAGAGGAGCTAGTTTATCTCGATGGTGCCATCTTTGATGTGAGCGATCGCAAACAAGCCGAAGCACAACTCAAAGCGTCCTTAGCGGAAAAAGAAGTTTTGCTCCGGGAAATCCACCACCGAGTCAAAAATAATCTTAACATCATCTATAGTTTACTCGACATGCAATCTCGACAAGTCAGCGATCCAGGCTTGAATGATTTGTTACTCGATAGCCAGAAACGCCTCAAAACCATGGCTTTAATTCATGAGAAGCTCTATTGCTCCAAGAGTATCTCTCGCATTGATTTTGCTGAATACATCCATAGTTTGGTTCTCAGTATTTCCGCCTCCTATCGGATGCAATCTCATCAGATTAACTTAGAAATTGAAGCCGATCCCGTACAACTAACTATAGAAACCGCTATTCCGACCGGTTTAATCATCAATGAATTAGTCACCAATGCCTTAAAACATGCCTTTCCAGGCGATCGAGAGGGAACCGTGTGGATTGAATTCCGTGAAATTGACCATGGACAACTGGATTTAAAGATCATTGATAATGGGATAGGACTATCGTCTGGGGTGAGTGGGCAACAATCCCCTTCCCTTGGAATGCGTTTAGTGTCTATTCTAGCCGATCAGTTAGATGCCGATCTTGAAGTGCAGAATAATAATGGAACAGGTTTTCACTTAAGATTTGAACAATGTTCTTAATCAGGGTATTGAAAGATGAATAATTTTGCCAAGATTTTGATTGTTGAAGATGAGTTGATAGCTGCTCACAACTTAGCGGATAATCTTCAAGAATTAGGGTATGAAGTATCTGGAGTAGTTAAGACTGGAGAAGCGGCGATCGATCAGGTAATAAAAAATCCTCCCAGCTTGATTTTGATGGATATTAAGCTCCAAGGAAATATGAGTGGCATTGATGCGGCCCGTGCCCTACAAGATTATGATATACCCATTATTTATTTAACCGCTTTTAGTGATACTAAAACATTGGAAGATGCTACGGAAACTTTAACCTATGGATACCTGAATAAACCGGCTAAATTAGAGGATATAAAATCGGCGATCGCTCTCTCTATCGCTAAACACCAAAAAGATCGAAATCTTAAAACCCTTTGGCATGAAGAGAAAAAACTCAATGAGTTAAAATCTCATTTTGTATCCATGGTTTCCCATGATTTACGTGCTCCTTTAACTCATATCTTGGTTTCCCTTGAAATTCTTAGGCAATATGGGGATGATTTGAACTTATCTCAAAAAAATAAGCAGTTCGATCGGATGCAAATTGCCATTAAAAATATGACGTTGCAACTTGAAGAAATGCTCACGATTGATCAAGTTGAGTCTGGTAAGTTATCCTTAAATCCTGCATCTATTGATGTCGTTCAGTTGTGCAAAGAAAGATTGGATTATTTTGAGATCATGGCCGATCAAAAATGCTCCTTAATATTTGAGTGCGATCGAGAATCTTTGTCTCTTTATCTTGATGAAGATATTCTTGGGCATATTCTCAATAATTTACTGTCCAATGCAATTAAATATTCACCAGAAGGGGGGACAGTATGCATAACCTTAATGCCTCAACCCCATGCAATGCTGTTAGAAGTGAGCGATCAGGGCATTGGTATTCCGACGGAAGATCTGGAGAATCTTTACAGTCCTTTTGAACGGGCCAGTAATGTAGGTAAAATTAAGGGGACTGGTATTGGCTTGTATATTGTTAAACAAGCTGTAGAATGTCACCAGGGCACGATTGAGGTTTCTAGTCAAGTGGGAGTGGGGACAACCTTTCGGATTTGGTTACCTTCTCTAATGAATCATTTTCATTTCAGCGACAGCCAACACGGTTAATAATGAATCATTATCATGCCCCTGGAGTTTGTTACGCTAAAGGAGTTGATTTAATCAACAAGTTACGATATACTACAAATGAAGTTGACTAAAGCTTGAGAGCTTTTCTAGTGGGGTTTCAGGAACTCAATGGGCAAAAATTCGTCGTCTCAACCCATGGCCAAAGGTTCGGCAATCTCCATGATGAACCGAACTGACATATCGGGAGAAAATATTCAATCCTAGATCTTAGAGAAAGAAAAGGAGAGGCGATGACTTTCTTAAAACAAAGTTAAGTAAAAAAACTCAGTCTAATTGGGTGAAGAAAATTCACCTGAAAGGAGGAGGTATAACACCAGAGGTTTAACTTACTCTTAGAAATGAAGCAAGTTAGACAACAACCGGGAATTCACCCCATCCTTGAAAGATAAGTTACACGTTAGGGAATCTCCCAACAGAACCAGGGGCCAGAAGGTCGCTGAACTGATTGCTCCAGTCCAAGTTGTCAAGTTTTGGCGACGGATCGGGAACCCTAGGAATAGATATCCCCAATACAGATGTCCGGGAAACGTCTACGAAATTGAGTAGACGGTTTTTAAGCTCTCAAGTTTTCAGTATTAACCCCGATCATCACAACGACCTAATCCTAATGCCTAATACCATGACCAAGACGCAAACCAAAACCCAAACTAAGCTCCCCACCTATAAGGCAGATATGGTAAGGACATACCTGCATGAAATCGGTCGTATTCCTCTGTTAAGCCATGAGCAAGAGATTGTATTGGGTAAACAGGTTCAACAGATGATGCGGTTGATGAATGTCAAAGAGCAGCAAGAAGACCAACTCGATCGCCCCATCAGTGATGAGGAATGGGCCGATTTGGTACAGCTCGATCCTCAAGAGTTAGATCGGATGGTCAAGCAAGGTCAACGAGCCAAACAAAAAATGATTGAAGCGAACTTGCGTCTGGTGGTGGCGATCGCCAAAAAATACCAGAAACGGAATATGGAGTTTCTGGATTTAATCCAAGAAGGAACCCTGGGACTCGAACGGGGAGTGGAAAAATTTGACCCCATGAGGGGCTATAAATTCTCTACTTACGCCTATTGGTGGATTCGTCAAGCCATTACGCGGGCGATCGCCCAACAAGGGCGAACGATTCGCCTACCGATCCACATCACAGAGAAACTCAACAAAATCAAAAAAATTCAACGAGAACTCTCCCAACAGTTCGGTCGCAGTGCGACTCCGACGGAAATCGGCCAAGCCTTAGACCTGAAACCGGCTCAAATCCGTGAATACCTCACCCTCTCGCGTCAACCGGTCTCCCTAGATTTACGGGTGGGAGATAACCAAGATACGGAACTCCAAGAACTCTTGGAAGACGATGGTATTTCTCCGGAACACTATGCTACTCAAGAACTCCTGCGCCAAGACTTGCATCATCTGATCGCTGACCTCACACCTCAACAACAAGAGGTGTTGAATTTACGGTTTGGACTCACGGATGGTCATGAGTTATCTCTCTCTCAAGTCGGTCAGCGCATGAGTTTAAGTCGCGAGCGAGTCCGCCAACTGGAACGACAAGCCTTAACCTACTTACGTCGCCATCGGGGTCTGGTTCGTGAGTATTTAGCCAGCTAAGGGTTGGTTGTGTTGTCTCCAATATCGAAGAAGCACCTGGCTTGAACGCCAAGAGATCCCACAGGTGCTTCTAACAGAATAAAAAACGCTGATTTATAAAATCATTTTTTCTGAGGAGGAAACTAGGGTGCTTGAATTTTTATCATCTCAGATGCAACGCTTAACCTCAACATTGGTACACTCTTCATCGGTGCTAACGCCTCTGATGGTTACCCTCATGGTCTCCTTGGGAAATGGCGCTCCTGCCTTGGCTCAAAATAGGTCTAGCTCTCCTGAAAGCTCCCAGGCTGAAGCGATCGCTCAGTTTCCAGATGGGGTCTATTTTTATGGAGAATCTCCTCAACTGGATCAATTGGGTCAAGCCTATATGGTATTTGAAACTCATCAGCAGAAGCTTTTGGGCGCTTTTTATCTTCCCCATTCTTCCTTTGATTGTTTCTATGGACAGGTTGTCCAAAATCAACTCTCTTTGACGGTGATTGATAGTTACGAGCGCACTGCTCATGCTTATGCAATGGCTTTGGAACCGGTAGCGATCGCTTCTAGTCCAGGCTCTACAAACCTTCAGTTTGAGCCTGAAGGCTTTCATCGAATTCCACAATTGAGGGATGCCGAGCGGGGGTATCTAGAAACTTGTCGCCAAGATTTAGGAAATAATTAACCATAGACTTCTTGCAGAAGGTGAGGGAATAGGGATATAGGATTACTCTATTGCTATTTATTTTCTACTCACTTATGCAAGAGATCTAATTAACCCTTATTCCTGGGTGTCTGAAGTCTCAGGTGCTTCAGGTGCTTCAGGTACGGTCGTTGTCGGCTCTGGTGCAGGAACTGGAGTCGGTAAAGGTGTTAAACCGGGAATCCCTAAATCCAGATTCGGAGGTTCTGCTGGGGTAACTTCCGAGGGGTTCACCCCTGTGGGAAGTGTTGCCAATGCCACGCGATCGCCACCCACAGATCGCATTAAATCTAAAATTTGGACAACATCTTCATAAAGAGCTGTTTTTGAGGCATACAGCACCATTAATCCCTGTGCATTTTGAATCTGATAGGCGAGTAAGCGCTGTCGTAATTGATCCCTGGGAACTAATTCCTGTTCAATATAGGTTTGGCCCACCGTATCCACACTAACAATTAACATATCCTGCATTTGGGTGGTTCCGGTCTTGGCACTCGGTAAATCCACGGTAATCGCTTGCTGGCGGGTCAACCCCACAGCCGCTAAGATAAAAAAGGTCAAAATGCAGAAAATAACGTCAATGAGGGGAATAACTTCGATCCGCGCCTCTTCTGTTGGATTATCCCAGTTGATTTTCATGGTTGAATATTATAAAGTCTTGAATCCTCTGGCTGCCATATACCACAACCCTATTCCCTATTCCCTACTTTCGTCCAGGTGTTCGGCAACGGTGTGATAGAGATCAAGAATATGGCGATCGTCTAGATAATAATAGACTTTTCGTCCCCGTTTTTGGTAACGGACAAGCCGGTGAGCGCGGAGGGTTCGCAGTTGATGGGAAACAGCAGATTCCGTTAACTCTAGAGTCGTGGCTAAATCGCACACGCACAATTCTTCCGTAGCTAATAAGGATAGGATTCTTAAGCGATTGGGATCTCCGAGAATACTAAAGAATTCTGCCATTCTTTGAGCTTTCCGAGGATGCAGAAGATGAGACTCTAGATCTTGGCGGTGTTCTGTGTCTAATTCCTGGTGGGGCGAGCAGTGAGGGGAGTCCCCGGTTTCTAGGGTGGAGATGGATTGGGGGAGGTGAGGTTGTGACATAGAAGGAGTAACGAGTAATGAGTGAGTATATTGTTCTTTTGCTACTTACTCAAATTTAACAATATCTGAACAATCTTTCAATTATGTTGTGCTAACATATGAATGTCTGTTCAGATAAGAAGCAAAGGAGATCATCTGATGGTAACTGTGACCCAAATGAAATGTGCTTGTGAGTCTTGCCTGTGTGTTGTTGATGTAGAAACTGGGGTACAGAACAATGGCCAGGTTTATTGCAGTGAGGCTTGCGCCAATGGCCATCCTGATGGTTCAGGCTGCGGACATCACGGATGTGGATGTGATAAATAAGTTATATTGAAACAAAAAAAATATCTGGGGCGATCGCACTTTCTTCATGAAGGAGGCGATCGCCCTTTTCATTAAGGAGCATCGGAACCATCCGCTTTCACGGAATCTTTGCGTAGCGTTCGGGGAGTTTTTTCTAGATAATCGCTTTCCTCATCGGACCAATGTTGACGATACAATAGCTCTAGCTCACTTCCAGCGCGACGAAAGAGTTTGACTTGCATAAAAATCAAGCCTTGAAATAAGCGATAAAAGGCAACAGCAGTAATCGCAATGACCAGACCCACGGCAGTACTAATTAAAGCTTCCCCAATCCCCAAGGTTACCCCACGGGTAGAAGACGTAGCCAAATCGCCAATACTAATAGAGCCTAACGAATTAATTAATCCCAACACCGTTCCCAAAAGTCCCAACATAGGAGAGAGGGAAATAACTGCCTCTAGGATTTTATCTCCTCGGCGCATGGCAGCCAATTCATCATCGGCTGCTGCTTCCAAGGCTAACCGAAAGACCTCCGGATCGGGATTTCTCAGCCGTAAAGGAGCATAAAGAAATCGACCCACAGGTTGATCGCTGGCGCGTCGGGCAATTTCCGGTGCAGTTCTCCAGTCTTCCCGTGCAGCTTCGAGAATTTGCACAATCAATTCTTTTTCCTTGGTTAAAACCGTCCACCAAAACCATAACCGTTCAATAATCGTACTGAGGGCAAGCACGGATAAGAACAGTAATGGGCCAATGGTTAACCCCCCCTTCTCTAAAATTTCTGCGATCGTCATAGTTATCTGGTTCTCTGTGCCTAAACGCTGGGTAATGGATCGGTGTTCTTCGATTGTCTTACATTTTAGGATGTTCGGAGTTTATTATCAGGTTTTCCTTTGCCGTCGAGCTAGGTGGGGAAATCCTTACCCGCATTTTAGATAAGAGTTTGCCACAATAGAAGTAATGAGAGAAAGAGATTCTATGAGCAACCCAATTCAATCCCTGTACACTTGGTATCGGAATATGATTCGTAATCCCCAGTATCGCTGGTGGATTATTCTGGGAACGTTAGTTTATATTTTTAGCCCCCTAGATATTTCCCCGGATGTGTTTCCGATCGCCGGTCAAATTGATGATGTGGCAGTCATGGTCATTTTGCTTTCGGAGGTCTCCCAACTGATTTTAGACCGGGTGAAAGCGCAACAGCCATCAACCCCCACCTCCCCCAGTGGTGAAACGACTTCCAAAAACACAGTTGATGTGGATGCCGTTTCCCTAGATTAGGCAGGGAGTCGGGAGATGGGGGGACGCGGAGACGCTCCAGACACGGGAACACGGAGAAATTGTCTATTCCCTATTCCCTACTCCCCATTCCCTATTAATTGGGATTAGAAATCGGTAACACCTCCAAACCCGGTACTGGAGTAACAGACTCTGGTACATCAACTACAGGGGGGGCGGGTTCTGGGGTGTAGACAGGAGGAGCCAGACGCGCTTCCCAAGATCTAATTTGGGATTGAGCGCTGGAATAGAGACTATGGCTAGGGGGAATTTTGACGGCAATAGCGATCGCTCCTGGCAGATCGTAACTGGATCGCGCTTGCGCTAAACTCAGCAGTTCTTGCCCCCAACGATTGATTTCCTGTTCAGCGCTCGAACGTAAAGGATGTTCCCAAGGGATTTGTTCAGCTCGATTGATCGCTGCAACTAAATCTTCTGGCGAACCTTTAGCCGCTATTTGTTGAGCCGTTTGTAGATTATCCTGTCCCCTCATTTCCCATCGCCAATCCTCAATTAAACCATTGGCTTCATCAGAAAGAGCGCGACCGGGAGAAATTTGGCTGGCTGTGGCGATCGCCCCGCTTAGATCGCCCAAATTGGCATAATTTCGCGCTTGATCCAGATACGGTCTATCTTCCAGACGCTCTAACTGATCCGCCCACAGACGAATTTTCTCCTGAGCTTGGGGATACAACGCCCGTCCAGAGCCAATCCGTCGGGCCTCATTAATGGCAGATTGTAAAGAGAGAGCTTCCCCCGCAAAGGCCAAACTTTGGGCATTATTTAAATAGGGCCGATCTTCAATCCGCTCCACTTGGTCTTGCCAACGGTCAACTTTCTCTTGGGCTTGAGTATAGAGAGTGCGACCCGGACTAATCATACTCGCTTCCTGAATAGCCGATCGCAAATCCTCCAGAGTTCCGCCTATGGCCAAAGATTCAGCCCGATTCAAATAGGGCCGATCTTCAATCGTTTGGATTTCAGTATTCCAGGTATTGAGCAAAGTTGAAGCTTCCTGATAGCGGGGATTATTGCTAGAGATTAAGGACACTTCTGCCACAGCTTTGGCCAAATCATCCACCCCACCACCACGAGCCATATTACGAGCTTTTTCCAATCTAGCCACATCTTCAATTTCCCGTTCCCATCGAGAAATTAGATATTGAGCTTTGCCATAGAGAGGTCGTTTAATATCAATCTGCTTCGCTTGAGTAATCCCTTTTTCTAATCCTGAAACGGTATTACTCCAGGTCGATTGATGAGCCTTAGCCAAAACCGTAAAATCTTCGACCTGTTTCTCCATTTGGGCAGCAGCCGGAATTCTTTGTACAATAGCAATCGCGCCTTGGGCATCTTGCTCCTCTAACTGCTCTTCAGCCACCTCCATCATCTGGCGACCCGTTTTACGGATCAGATTTTGAGCCTCTCCATACAAATAACTCGACTTCTCAACCTTTTCCATTAACTCAATCGCCTTGAGCAAATCCTCCACCGTTCCGAACTCTGCCAAATCTTCTGCCTCGGCCAACGTTTTACCATCTTGACGAGACATTTGAATCAATTGCGTCAATTCTTGATAGCGGTTTTCTGACCAATAAACATTATCGATCTTGAGCAATTGTGTCGCTTGGCGGAAGGCCTGAGTCCATTGCCGTTTGCGGATTAAATTTTCTGTTTCTGCATAAATCTCTTCCGCCTTATCCCACATGCCTCGCCAGCGTTGCAGCCGATTATTCACCAAATCGGCTGCTGTAGTATCACTGGGAATATTTTGCGCTGTAGCGATCGCCTCTTGCAACTTACCTTGTTCAAACAGCATATCCCCCAAAACCAGCATATTTTCTGCCCAATCCTCAATCGATTGATTAATCCGAGGTCGTAAGGGATGATTCATAGGCAACGCATTGACAATTTCAATCGCCTCTAAATACCCTTCTCCTGTCTGCTCTTGAGCCGCTAATTCTGCACAATGCAACCGTAGAGAAGCGGAAGCCGTTGCCCATTGAACCTGGTCACAATTGGGTAACTTCGGCAGTTTTACCAAAGTCAACATACTTAAAAAACCTAAACCTCCTGGCACAAGAACAATCAGGGCAATCCAGAATAACCAGGATTGAGGGCCGATATTCTGAACCTTGAAATTGGGGTCGGGGGTATGGGATGGAGAATTCATAGGGCCAGTTTGGGAAACTTGCTATATTATGGGGGCAATGCAGGCGATCGCCAATCGACAAAGCAAAAATAGCGCTTTGAGCTAGGCAAAAGGCAAAAGGTAAAAGATTATCGGTGCTAGGTTTGAGACTTGAAGAAAAGTCCTAAGAACCTTGGCGGTTCCGATAATTGGTCTTCTTATCCTACCGTTGTCGTTCAGAAACGCCAACCGATCGAGCCTGAATAAAACTTCGGGTTGGCTTCTCTAAGAACCGGTATTACTTTGTAAATCTTCAATCAATTCTGCCAACTGATCGGAATTAATGTGATAGACTTCCTGACAAAATTCACAAGTGGCTTCTGCACCCTCATCTTTTTCGATCATATCTTGTAGTTCTTCCTGTCCTAGTAATTTCAACGCTCCTAAGACCCGATTCACCGAACAGGGACAATAAAACTGCACCATCTGAGTTTCTGGAAAAATGTGCAGATCGAAATCCCCCAACAAATCCTGAAAAATTTCTGGCAGCGTTTTATGGGCCCGGAGCAGAGGAGTAAACCCAGATAACTGAGATACACGGGATTCTAAAGCACTGATCAGCTCTTCATCTTCGGCTGCTTTCGGCAACACTTGCAGCAAAAGTCCTCCAGCCGCTTGTACGCCATCGGCATCTACAAAGACTCCCAGGATCAGAGCCGAAGGGGTTTGTTCAGAAGTGGCCAGATAATGGGTTAAATCCTCACCAATTTCTCCAGAGACCAATTCTACGGTGGTGGAATAGGGATAACCATAGCCCACATCTCGCACCACATATAAATAGCCTTCCCTACCGACTGCTCCTCCAACATCCAGTTTTCCTTTCTCATTGGGGGGTAGCTCGACGCTGGGATGGTGGACATAACCGCGCACCGTACCATCTAAACCCGCATCGACTAAAATCGAACCTAAAGGGCCATTGCCATTCACCTTAATCGTTACTCTCGATCCCGGTCGTTTCATGCTCGAAGCAAATAACAATCCTCCCGCCATGGTGCGTCCGAGTGCTGCTGTAGCCACATAGGACAGGTTATGTCGTTGACGAGCCTCATCCGTGAGGCGGGTAGTAATTACGCCCACTGCTCGAATACCACCCTCGGCTGCCGTTGCCCGAATTAACTGGTCTACCATAAAACCCCTTACATTTCTTTACACTTTCCTTATTCTAAACAGGGAAGTGAACTTTACATCAGCGACAAATCTCTCTGGCATACTGGAGAAGGGAACTCTTGCAATTTAGATTGATAGGTATGTTTGGGACATTTCAATCGAGTCAGTTACGGATAGAAGTTGAGGCTTCTGAAGCGAAGATTCGCCAGAGTCTGTTGTATCCCGATCGCCTGCGTCAGTGGTTATGGCCACAAACGTTATCGGAAGGGTTACCAGAACAATTGAGTGCTGGAGTTACATTTACCAGTCGGATGGGGCCGGTGGCGATTTCCCATCAAGTTGACTTGGCTGGCGATCGCCACTTACGCTTACTCCTAAGTCATGGCATTGACGGCTTCCATGAATGGATGTGGGGCGACGGATGGATACAGTCCCGACTTGAAGGAGTGACTTTACTACCGCTCAATTTAGGTCAAACCCTCAGTTTACTCAGACTCAAACAATTTTTAACCCAACCTGATGAATCCTGATGTCTGCCAAGGATGTTTATCACAATACTGGATTGTTTCATCTAATTTGATGCATTAGATTTCGTTTGTAGTGATTGCTCAAGCCCTCCGCAGCTAGGTTTTTAAGCACTCTTCGTGCTTACTACAAACAAAGCCCTATTTTAGGTGAAACAATCCAGTAGATTGGTTTAAACGAAGCGAAACCCCTGTTTTCCCTATTCCCTATTCCCTATTCCCTAACTATGCTACCTGTTGCCGAAGCCGAACGTTTAATTCTAAATCAGATTCATCCCCTCAACCCTGAAACTGAGTCTCAAATGGTCACCCTGGATAAAGCTAGGGGGCGCGTACTGTCTCGTCCAGTCACCAGTAGTCTCGATTTTCCCCATTGGGACAACTCAGCCATGGATGGCTACGCTGTTCGCTATCTGGATGTGCGCGACTGTTCCCCAGAAAATCCGGCAGTTCTGGAAGTTGTAGGAGAAGTTCCTGCCGGAATTGTTCCCGATTTTACTCTACAGCGAGGACAAGCCGCCCGCATTTTTACGGGAGCTATGATTCCCAATGGTGCAGATACCATCGTCATGCAGGAAAATACTCAGCTACAGAACCAAAAAGTGTCGGTTTTGAGGGCTACTAAATCCGGAGAATTTATCCGCAAACAAGGGAGCTTTTATCAAGCAGGTAATATCTTGCTGCAATCGGGAATGCTCGTCAATATGCCCGAAGTTGCCATTTTAGCGGCTGCCCAATGTAACCAAGTTAGCGTTTATCGTCGTCTAAGAGTTGCAATTTTTGCGACAGGAAATGAATTGGTTCCTTGCGATCGCCCCTTAGCACCTGGTCAAATTGTAGACTCCAATCAGTATGCTCTTGCTGCCGGGATTGCCCAAATGGGAGGCATTCCCCATTGTTTTGGTATTATTCCTGATGACCCAGAAGCCACTCAAAAAGCTATTTCTGGAGCCTTATCTATGGTGGATGTGATCATTTCTTCTGGGGGTGTTTCTGTCGGAGAATATGATTATATTGACCGGATTTTAAAGGATTTAGGGGCAACACTCCATGTGACAAAAGTCAAGATAAAACCCGGTAAACCCTTAACCTTTGCCACATTTACCGAAAGCTCAATTCCCAGTTGTTTATATTATTTTGGTTTACCGGGAAATCCAGTTTCGGCATTAGTTTGCTTTTGGAGATTTGTACAACCGGCTCTGAAAAAGCTATCCGGTTATAGCAGTGGATGGCAACCGAAGTTTGTCCTAGCCCAAAATCGCTGTTTATTGCGTGGAGGCCCCAGAGAAACCTATGTTTGGGGTAATTTAGCCTATACTCCCCAAGGCTGTGAGTTTGATTTAGCTCCAGGTTTGCAAATTTCCGCTAATTTAATTAATTTAGCTGGAACCACTGGGTTTGCGGTAATTCCCGCAGGAAAAGATCAGATTCATCCGGGAGAATGGGTGCAAGTTCTAACGATTTAGGACTCAAAACTGGAATCAAATCGTCATAATACCATTCACATCACCCGCAACTAAAGCAGTCATTTTAGCTAAATCGCTAAAGTTGCCTGTTGCAGTTCCATCTGTTGTTACTCCAGGAATTTGGGGTGTAATGCGGGTGTTGAGTAGGTAATTTGTGGGAGCGTTGCTGGTGATGCGTAACCGGTAAGCACCACCAGGGAGTTCTCCAGAGATGACAGAGGTGTTGTTGTTCAGTTGTCCGTTGAGAACGACGTTACCTTCTTCGTCTAAGACATCGACGGTGGCTAAAGCGGTAAGTCCGGTTAGGGATAACTCGAAGGTGTTGGTTGCGCCGAGGCTGAATTTGTAGTAGTCGGCAACATCACTTCCGCCAACGCTTTGGGAGAAGGTTCGGGTATTGGAGGCTAGGGAGATGCTGCTGGCGGTTTCTAGGGTGTTGCCGGGATCGGTTTCTATGGGGGTAACTTCAGCCGCAGGTGGCAAAATGAAAAGGCTGGGTGCGGGAGCAGGAGAGGGTGAGGGAAGATCGGGTACGGAAGGCAGGGGTGAGGGAGTGGGAATATTGAGGAGGATGCTGGTGAATTGGGAAGCGTCGAGAGTGCTTGCGTCGATACCTTGGAAGATGCCGAGAATGGCTCCAGTGGTGCGATCGCTCACCACGCTATCCTCTCCCCGTTGACTCACCATCAGCGTATCAAAAGTCACTCCAGCAGCCAACCCAACTTTATCCTGTCCTGGGATGAAGTCAAGGATGAGATCTTCTCCACTGCCTAAGACAAAGATATCTTCTCCAGAGCCACCTAACAGGGTATCGTTGCCTAAGTCGCCGTAGAGGATATCGTTGCCGCGATCGCCAGCAACCCAATCATTACCCTGTCCGCCCCGTACACAGTCATCTCCCTGACCTCCATGTACCGTATCCTTGCCTAAATTTCCATTGACATAATCGGCTTCTGGATTTCCAACGATGAAATCATCATCGAGTCCTCCCCAGATACTATCTGCACCCGTTCCGCCTAAAATGACATCGTTTTCTTGGTTTCCATAGAGTTCATCATTGCCTGCATTACTAGCAATAATATCTGCACCTTCTAGTCCCTAAACTATATCATGTTCCTGGGTTTCAACGATTATGTCATTTTGTTGTGTTCCGAAGCGAATCATCAGTCTAGTCTCCTGAACGGTAGATGTTTAGCCCTTGCAGTGTGGGAGTTAGAGGAGAAAAAGAGGTGAAATCAGAATCCATCTGATTTCAGTCCCTCTTGCATTTATGTCTTCGTGTCTCCATACTAACTTATCTATTTTAGCTAACAAAAACTGTTTTGAAAATTAAAAGAAATTGATATTTTTTTTTGTGTTTTTTTGAGTTAATTACTAATAATATCAGATTGAAGAGCGAAAACTGACTCAGTTTGACTCATTTTTTGAAAGTGGATCGATCGCCACTTGCCTCTTACCTCTAAAATGTAAATTTATATAACAATTTCGCTCAAAGCGCATAAAAATCGAGCTTAAAAACTGAGAACCCTATAGAGGGGTCATGCACTTCTCTAGTTGTTGCAATCGCAAGATAGGGTTATGGCAGATACACTCACAGCCTCCAAAGCCGGACTAGACACTGTTTATAGAGCTATTCGCCAAAAAGGATGGACAAAAACTCAAACCTCTCTCTGGTGGCATGATGCTCAAACATCGCAAGCAACCCTACGCAGGTTTTGGCGTAGGATTCCCATCGATCGACATGCATTTCAAAAGATTTGTCAGGTTGCGGGAGTAGGCTGGGAGAGCGTCACGGAAATTGAATCGTCTTCAAGCTCACCAGAAGAGAACAAGAATAAAGACCTCTTAAGGGATTTGAGCCTCATTGACTGCATGGTGATCCTATTGCTCCTGAGAACCTAACCCTGACGATCTGGTAATACAATAGAATATCTCGATCTGGTTTCTAGGAGGTTTTTCTCGTTTTGACAGATGCTTGTTCTCAAGATTCCGGCTCTGAAAACCACGTTTCCCCTCCCGAACAACCTCAGCGATCGCCAAAATTCGGCGATCGCTTCAAAGCATTGTCCTCTAAAGTATCTCAGGCAATGGGCTTTGAATGGATGTACTTTCATCTCAACTATGCCGACTGTGTAGAACTCTATGCAGCAGAGACTCTAGTTGCGGCTTATGTCAACGATCACTCGAGTTGGTTTACTCGATGTGCCCTACCAATGAAAGCGATCTCTATCGGCGACAATGCCTATGATTTACTCATTGGTCGCTATGGAGCACTTCAATTTGAAGTTGAAGTTAGAATAGGACTTGAACTGATTCCGTGTGATGAAACAGGAGTTTATCGCATCTGTAGCATTGAACTCCCCAATTATACGCCCCCAGGTTATCAAGTAAACTTTCACGGACAATTTTATCTGGCCGAAATTCCCTGTTGTCCCACCCCAGAATATTTCAAGGAACTGCAAAGCTATCTCATCCTTCCCTCACCTCTACCGGAAGTGATGACACGCTGGGAATGGAGTCTAGATCTAACAGTAGGCGTAAGATTTCCCCAATTTATCCATCGCTTACCCCAATCTTTGATCCAAACGACTAGCGATCGCCTCCTGCAACAAATTGTCCGCGAAGTTTCTCGCCGTTTGGCTAAAAAAGTACAACAAGACTTTCATAAAACCCTAGCCAATTAGGGAATAGGCCATAGGAAGTAGGGAGTAAAGAATAAGTGATTTACCGGTTTCTGAAGTGTCTGAAGTCTCTCCTAATCCCCTTATTCCCTTACTCCCCCATTCTCCCACCCCTACCCCAACCCTACCATCCTCTGTCAGAATAGATTAGAACGCGACTATTGTTTGCTCTTCCGGCTATGGCCTACTGCTTAAACCCCAATTGCAACCACCCCGAAAATCCACAGAATGCAGAGGTTTGTCAAAACTGTGGAAAACCCTTAACAGAGCTGCTTAGGGGTCGATATCGAGTTCTCAAACCCCTGGGACGGGGGGGAATGGGTCGTACCTATCTCGCGGTTGATGAAGACAAACTTCGCAGCTTCTGCGTGATTAAACAATTTTCTCCCCAAATTCAAACGACAGGAGAACGACGGGACAAATCGGTGCAAAAGTCCACGGATTTGTTTTACCAAGAAGCCATGCGGTTGCATGAATTGGGAGAACATCCACAAATTCCCACCCTATTAGCCTATTTTGAACATCAGGAACAGTTGTATTTAGTTCAACAGCTTATTCGTGGCCCCACCTTATGGCAAGAGTTAAGGCATCAAGGGGCATTTAGTGAAAAGCAAATCTGGGATATTCTCGAACAATTATTACCGGTTTTAGGGTATATACACGGCTATAAAGTGGTGCATCGGGATATTAAACCCACGAATATTATTCGCCGTAAACAAGACAAAACACTGGTGTTAATTGATTTTGGCATTGCCAAACAGTTAACAGCCACTGGAATGGCCAGAGTCGGGACAAAAATTGGGACAGAAGGGTATGCTCCTATAGAACAAATCCGCAGTGGTCGCGCCTATCCGGCCAGTGATTTGTATAGCTTGGGGGTGACTTGTATTCATTTGCTGACTGGGTTATCGCCTGATGAATTATTCGATCCCTTAACGGGGAATTGGCTATGGCGAGAAACACTCAAAGAACAAGAGATCGTCATTAGCGATCGCCTGGGACAAATTTTAGATAAACTACTCAAAGATATTGTCAGCGATCGCTATCAGTCAGCCCAAGCTGTGATTTCTGATATGAACCCTGTGCCGAGTCCCCCCAATGTGATTGTACCGGAAGGGTATTTAATCTCTCCTCCTGCGGTTCAAGATTGGCATTGTGTCCATACCCTCCATCACCATAGTGGTAAAATTCAGGATTTAGCTATCCATCCCCAAGGCAATCTTCTAGCCAGTTCCAGTGAAGATAAAACCCTCTGTTTGTGGCGGATGAGCGGGCAAAAATTAGAGAAGGTTTCTCTGCTGTCTACCTTAACGGGTCATGAGGCTTCTGTGGGAGCTGTTGCTATCCATCCTGAAGGGGAATTATTGGTCAGTGGGAGTCATGATAAGCGGATTTTATTTTGGCGTTTACCAGAGTCTATTGATAAACAAATTGTTCACACCCAACCGATTTTGGTTTTAAACGATCATCGGGATTGGGTAAATACTCTGGTGTTTAGTCCCAGTGGCAGTTTATTAGCCAGTGGCTCAAACGATAAAACTGTACGAGTGCGACAGTTAGCCGTGACTCCAGATGGCGAATGGGAACAATTACCTCTGTTAACCTTAACCAGTCATACGGATGCCGTAAATGCCTTAGCATTTAGTGCGGATGGTCGCTGGTTAGCCAGTGGAGGAGAAGACCGAGTGGTGAAGGTTTGGAATGTGGAAACGGGAACGCTCCATTTAAATTTACCGCGCCATGCGCAACGGATTAATGCGTTGGCGTTTAGTCCCCGTAATCGGATTTTGGCCAGTGGTAGTGATGATGGTACAATTCGGATCTGGGATTCACTCAAGGGTCATCAAATTCGCACGTTAACTGAACATGGCGATTCTATTTTTGGCTTAGTGTTTAGTCCTAATGGTCAGGTCTTGTTTAGTAGTAGTCGCGATCGCACCATCAAAATCTGGGACTTAGAGAACTGGAAATCCATCTCTACTTTAGACGATCACTCCTGGTGGGTGAGGGCGATCGCCTTAAGCCAAGATGGTTTAACCTTAGTTACCGGTAGTGGTGATGCCACCATTAAAATTTGGCGTTGGATGTGAGGGTTATCCTTCATCCATTACTGCTAGAAAACTTGGTATTGATCAGGATAGCCGCTTGAGTGCGATCGCGGACATTAAGCCGACTCAAAATATTGGCTACATGGTTTTTCACCGTGCGCTCAGAAATATACAAGGTTTTGGCAATTTCCCGATTACTATAACCCGCACCAATGAGCTTCAAAACCTCCTGCTCCCTTGGGGTTAACAGTTGTAACTCTGGTGGTGCAGAATTCACCTCTGGTTCCGGTTGACTGGTAAGCATTTTTTCTAATAATCCTGGCCCCAAATGGGTATAGCCTTTATGAACCGATCGAATGGCTTCGGCTAAATCTTCTGAAGGCGTATCCTTTAATAAATAGCCCTTCGCACCGTAACGCACGGCTTGGGTGACATATTCATCATCATCAAAGGTGGTTAAGACCAAAACTTTAATTTGGGGACACTGCTCTTGCAGCACTTTAGTAGCAGCAACCCCGTCCATAACCGGCATCCGCACATCCATTAAGACGACATCCGGTTGTAAAGATATGGCTCGTTCAACAGCAACTTTGCCATTTTCAGCAGCTCCAATTACGTCTAGATCGGGTTTAGTTTGTAGGAGACTCGATAACCCTTCTCGGACTAAGCTTTGATCGTCTACTAATAATATTTTGATCATAAAAAATAGGAATTAAAACTCGACAATTACGGGAGTATGATCGCTCGGTTTAGGCAAGTGTCGAGGGGCAAGATCAATGATACATCTTGAAGCGCGATCGCCTAACGGAGCCGATAAATAGTGATGATCGATACGCCAACCTCGCTGACGCTTAAAGGAATTTTGGCGATAATCCCACCAAGTATATTGACCTTCTTCTTGGTTGAATTTCCGGAAAGCGTCGGCTAATCCTAACTTGAGAATACGTTGCAAGGCTTCCCTTTCTTTGGCAGTCGTTCCGGTTTTTTGGCTATTGGGGGAAACTTCAAAATGCACATCCCGATCTTCCGGAACAATGTTAAAATCACCACTAATACATAAGCCTTGGGAATGGCGCTTGAGGAGGATATCGAGATAATCTTGTAAGAGCGCCAGCCAATCTAATTTATAGAAATATTTATCACTCTCGAAGTCGCCACCATTGGGAACATAAACCGTAATAATGCGGATATCGTCTAAAACTCCGGTAATTAAACGCTTTTGCTCGTCAAACTCCCCCACCCGATCCGCGCCTAAAATGGGGCTAAAGCCAGTGGTAACCTCGGAGAGGGGCGATCGCGTAATCAAGGCTACGCCATTATAAGCCTTTTGCCCAGAGACATAAACGTGATATCCGGCCTCTTCAAAGGGCGATCGCGGAAATAGATCGTCAATTACCTTGGTTTCCTGCAACCCCAACACATCCACCGGGTTATCTCGCAGCCAATTGACAACAATATCCAGTCGGGTACGAATCGAGTTAACATTCCAAGTGGCAATTTTCATCAACGGTAACGCTTGGCGCTGGTAATGAGTAATAGAGAGGAGAAGACGATCCCCTCAAATTGTAACTGAATGGGGGATAGAAGAATGCTCTCCTACGAATTAAAATAAATAGAAAACAGATGCTTAAACCTCATGCCTGAAACCCAATCTGAAGCCAAAAATGTATTCGGTGAACCGTTACAACCCTGTTGCACTGACCCCATGACGGGATATTATCGCACCGGATATTGCGAAACCGGGCCCGGAGATTTCGGTCTGCATGTGGTTTGTGCCCAAGTAACCGAAGAATTTTTAGCCTATACTCGCGAACAAGGGAATGACTTAAGTACCCCCGTACCAATGTATCAATTTCCCGGACTTAAAAGTGGCGATCGCTGGTGTTTATGTGCCTCTCGTTGGAAAGAAGCCCTCGAAGCTGGGGTTGCGCCTCCCGTTGTCCTATCCGCCACCCATCTCAACACCTTAGCCGTGATTCCCTTAGAATTGCTGAAAGACCATGCTGTCGATCCAGAAGGGTAACTCTGAATGTAAGGTAGAATTATAGAGAAACTTCACGTTTGGGTCTCTCGTAGATTGTGGCTTTTGACAACACCTGTAAATTCCTGGCAACCCAAAACCCAATCAGTTTTGTCCGTTTGCTGCTTCCCCAAATCAATGCCAGCAATGTGCAAGTGATTAAAACTGAACTCTCTACTGAACCGGTTCGTGCTGACTCCTTAATCTTACTCAAAGCAGCCGATACGATCCTCCATCTGGAATTTGAGCGCATTCCTAAAGCTGACCCACCCTTAGCAGAGCGGATGATCGACTATTGGTTAAGGCTTTATCGCAAATATCACTGTACCATTGAACAAGTCGTCATTTTCCTCAAACAGACCACCTCACCTGAAGTTTATGTCGATCGCTTCCAAGTCCAAAATACCCTTCACAAATATCGTGTCCTCCGTTTGTGGGAACAAGACTCTGCTCCCTTCCTCAGTGATGCTGCTCTTCTTCCTTTAGCCCCTTTAACCCGTAGCAATGCGCCGCGAGATCTGCTACAACAGGTAGCAGAGGCCACGCGCAAAATCCCTGACTCTAATCAACGCCGAGAAATCATTGCCTGCACTGCTATTATGTCTGGACTCATTCACAACCCCGAAACTATCCAAGACCTCTTCCGCGAAGACTTGCTAGAAGACTCTTCTTTTTATCAGTTCATCCTGCAAAAAGGAATGAAAGAAGGTGTTAAACAAGGTCGTCAGGAAGGTCGCCAGGAAGCCGTCTTGATGATGTTACGTCAGAAGATTGGTACGATCGCAGCAGAGACAGAAGAGAAAATTTATAATCTTTCATTCACCCAACTCCAAGCGTTAATGGAAGCGATGCCTAACTTCCAAGAACAGCAGGACTTAACGGAATGGCTCGCTAGTATCCCTCAATGACCGTTGATGAAGCATTAAGCTTGCCACCTCACTGGCAACATCAATTTTCTGGTCAGTCCCGAATCCCATCTGATGAGCTGAGTTTGTTCTAATAGCCATATGATAGCTTAGATAACAGGCCGTTTTAATTCATATAAAGCCTATGGTGACTGATACAGGCGATCGCACAACTCTCACACTCAGTGTGGCAGACCGACTCAAATTTTTAACCGAGCTGGTCATCTTCCAAGATCTTGCTCAAACAGAGTTCATAGAACAGTTAGCGACTCATTTAGAAGAGGTGCCCTTTCCCGCAGACCATACCATTTTTGCTCAGGGAGATCGCGGTGACTTACTCTATATTCTCTTTTCTGGTCGGGTCAAAGTCCATTTTGACGACGTGCAACTGGCAGAACTGACCCCCGGATCTTATTTTGGTGAAATGGCGATCTTTGAATCCCGGCCGCGATCGGCCTCTGTAACAACCCTAGAACCCTGTCAATGTCTGGTCTTAACCCAAGAACAAGTTTATCGAGCCATTAAAGAACGACCCAAAGTAGCCATCCAAATGATTAATGTTCTCTGCCAACGGGTGCGTAAACTCAATCGCCTCTTTGGGGCATCGGAAGACTTATTCTATAGCCAGGTACAACAGCAAGTTTTATCATGATCTCTACACAATCTCTGGAACGGCTTAAAGATATCCCCATCTTTGGCAATATTAAAGCTGAAGATGATGTTTTTTTAGCAGAAATTGCTAATCAATTGGGAGAAATCGAATTTCCCGCCGGTCACACCATTTTCCGTCAAGATGAAATAGGTTCCTATCTCTATATTCTCATATCTGGATCGGTGGAAGTCCATATCGGTGGACTGAGGTTAGCCCATTTCAAACCGGGGGACTATTTTGGGGAAATGTCAGTTTTAGATTCCCAATCTCATTCGGCTTCTGTTACTGCCCTAGAAGAGTGCAAGTGTTTGGTCTTATCCCAAGAAAATCTCTATAAATCTATTGAGAAATATCCAGAGTTGGGATTAAATATTATTCGCCTATTGTGCCAGAGAGTCCGCACTCTCAATCATCATATTACGGCTTGGTTAAGAGGGTTGTTAACCATTGCTTGGGCTGATGGCGAATATAATCCAGAGGAACAAGATCTGATTGCTGAGTTAATTAAAGATGAGTTAGGCAGTAATCTGAATTTAGGCTCCCTTAAACCGATTACGGGGGAAGAATTAGCAGCGGTTTTAGGACGCGAAACGTCAGTAGCCGAGAATTTTCTGCGTACTGGGGTGATTATGGCTTTGGCGAATGGAACCTATTCAGAAGAGGAAGACCGGGTATTACAAGAGTATTGTGCGGCCCTAGAACCTTCGAGTGAAGTATTAGATGCTCTCAAATTTTTATTGATTACATCCGAAAATTTGCCCGAACAAAAACGCCAAGCGCTGATTGAAAAATTGCAAAAAACTTTTCCAGACGGAGATGTTTTACATCCGGTGCGGGATTGGTTAGATGGTTTGGATATTAATACACCTTATCTGGCACGATTCCTGTGTAAAATGATCCCACCTCAATGTCCGTTTGAACGGGATATTAAGCTGTTCGGGCATAAAATTGTTCATATCCCTCCCATGTGTAAGTTGAATCCGCTTTATGAGCAGTTGGTGGGGTTGCGTTTCCGCGCTCTGTCTTATCTGGCGGATGATTGTAAGGAGGATATTTCTCGGTATATTTAAACGGTTTTCAGGAGATAGAAAAATTTAAAATGAACATGGCGATTGAGCGAGTATCCTATAAGGAAAAATGGGAGGAAATCGCCTCCATTCGCATAGAAGTGTTCCAAAACGAACAAGGAGTTGATCCAACTTTGGAGTTTGATGGCTTAGACGAACATGCCGATCATCTCCTAGCCTATATGGAATCAGTCCCAGTGGGAACAGCCAGGGTGCGCCAGTTGAATCCTGAAACTGGGAAAATTGAGCGTTTGGCTGTGTTAGCTCGTTTTCGAGGTCAAGGAATAGGGCGAAAGTTAATACTCAAAGCTTTAGAACTAGCCCAATCTTATGGGGTACAAGAAGTGATTATCAATGCTCAAGTTTATGTTCAACCTCTTTACGAACAATTTGGATTTATACCGGAAGGGGAAGAATTTCTAGATGCGCAAATGCCTCATATTAAAATGCGGAAAAAATTCCATGACTAAGGAATAGTTAAGAAACAATTGCCGTGAGCGATCATCTCTCTTCTCGTGGAAGTTACAAGTGGATTTTATTCACTATTATCCTGACCTTTCTGGATATGACCATACTGTTCAAGGAGTACAGAAAACTCCTGAGCATTTACCTCTCCATAGACTTGATTCTGGGGCACTGCATCAACCCGATCCATGAATGCTTCAAATGCGGCTTGGTCATTTCTATGCTCTAGAACATACTTTTGAAGTTCTCTCATCGTCATCAGCTCAAAATCAGACTTCATTAACAAACCTCCAATTTCCATTTGGGTGAATTTCAATTATCATTTCTTCTCCTGCAAGGAGAATGACATTTCCTGTTCTCTCATCTAAACGCACCATATCCACAGAACGGTACATGCTTGTGAGATTCTGGCAAATCTGAAAACATCGAAGTGCCTGTTGAGTTGTTGGCAAGTATTTGACTCCATTTTTATGATAGCCTAATTAGCTTATAGCAGTTTTCGCTAACGATCGCATGACTAAGGAAGCATTGAAAACAAATCAGCAGCGTTGGTCCGAGAAAAATACGGGAACTGATCCGGTGTTGGCGCTGGGATTGATGATGTTTCTGATTATAGTGGGCGATCGCCTCTGGCTCGCGATCGATCGCCGCGTTCCGGCTTGGGATCAGGCTGACTATCTCAACTGGGTCTTAGAATATCAGCGCATGTTGGAAAATGCCCAATTCTTTTCTGGAGATTGGTGGCATCAATTTTGGCTGCTTTCTCCAAAAGTTCCGCCTCTGATTTATGTGACAACGGTTCCCTTTGTCCAGATTTTTGGGGCAAGTCCCGATTCCTCAACTCTGGTGATGCTGGTCTATAGCGCTATTCTCCTCAGTTCGGTTTATGGATTAGGTCGCATCCTGTTCAACGGTTATCTCGGATTGTCGGCGGCTGCTTTGTGTATCCTACTACCTGGACTCTACCGCTATCGCCTGGATTTTCTCCAGGATTATCCCCTGACTGCGATGGTCACTTGGAGTTTTTTTTGTCTGACTCTATGGTGGTTTTCCCGTCACTCTTCTCGATCGCAACAGTGGGGAATGGCTGCACTGATGGGGGGTTCGGTGGGGTTAGCATTACTGACGAAACAAACAGCCCTGTTTTTTCTCTTCACTCCGATCGCCATTTCTGGAATCAGAACCCTTTATCAGCGACAATGGGAAAGGTTTGGTCAATGGGTTTTTGGCGGCATCATTACCCTCAGTCTGGTCTATCCTTGGGTGCATACCAACTGGTTACTGATGCTCACCTCTGGAAAACGAGCTACTGTGGATGCGGCGATCGCCGAAGGTGACCCCCCCCTGCATACCCTCGATGCTTGGCTCTATTACTGGAAAGACCTGCCAGAGCTAGTATCTTGGCCTCTATTATGGATTCCAATCGTCGGTTTTATTGGTATAGGGATTCAATTCTGGCACTCCGAACAACGGCTAAACCTGAAACAGCACCCCAAAACCGTTTGGATACTTTTATTTCTAGTAGGGTCTTACTTCCTCTGTTCCTTAAACATAAATAAGGATACCCGCTACATCCTTCCCTCTCTTCCCGTTCTCTCTCTCCTACTCGCTTGTGGTTTAAATCAGTGGGATAAACTCAGTCGTAAATGGGGCCCCAAAATCCGTTGGGGAACAATAGGATTAGCCGGTTTACTGATGTTTTTAAACCTCTATCCCCTGGGAGGACAATTCTTCATCCAAGCACTGAGTCCCAGAGCAATGAATTATCCAGTGTTGGGACTTCCTTATCCCCATCCTAAAGTTATTGATGAAATCATTAAAACCGAACCCTATCTACGATCCAATGTGGGAGTTTTGCCTTCTACACCTACTTTAAATCAGCATAATATTAACTACTATGGGCAAGTGCGAAATTCTCAAGTTCATGGTCGTCAAGTGGGAACCAATAGTCAACACATTATACAAGATGGGCGATCGCTGCGTTGGTTTATCACCAAAACCGGTCAACAAGGATTAAGTCCCTCTGCTGAACGACAACAGTTAACCCAGTTCATCGAAACTGGTGGCTTATTTAACCTGCATCGATCCTGGTCTCTCAACGATGGCAGTCAACTAAAGCTCTATCACCAGCATACTCCCCCCGTGCAGGTGGTTCCCCTCAATCAACCCCTGTCTGAGGTGCAACTCTATAACCTCTTTGTTGCCAGTCCCGTCCCTCCCGGCAGTCCAGTTCCCGTTACCTACCAATGGCGCGGCCCCTGGAAAGATCTACAATCGGGGTTAGTGCTGATTACTTGGATTCGAGAACAGGATGGTCAAATTGCTTGGATACATGACCATGGGTTTGGGATGGGAAATCTCTATGCTCCTGAAAACCTCGATCCAGAACAAGCGGTGGAAGTGAGCGAGCTGACCTCCATGTTACCCCCTGCGGATATGGAACCGGGAAGTTATGTGTTAAAGGTGCAATATCTGCCAGACCGAAACTGGGAGACTCGCGCGCAAGATATTCCCATTCCTCCTATTCGGATGATGCTATCTTTGGAGGCTCCTGCTCAACCCGCTTTAGAGTTAGATTTATCAACCCAGTTTCGCACCTTTACCGCTACCTTATCCCAGGGACCAACTGCACTAGAGCATATTTTTAGCGAAGTGGGGCGGATTAATCAATACGATCCGACGCAAGATTATTTGCTGCAAGTCGATCGCACGTTAAGCGATCGCTTGCAACAAGACCCGAATCGGGTAGACTGGCTCTATGCTTTAGTCCTATCGCGAGTGTTGCGTCAAGATGTGCCGGGGGCGATCGCTGCCTTAGATGTCCTCACCACCCTAGAACCAAACAGCCCCTATCCCTATGCCTATTTAGCCGTAGTCTATCTTTACGACTGGAAACCTCAAAAAGCTCAAAATGTCCTCGAAACCGCCCTACAGCTCAAACCAGACGAGCCAGAAATACAAGCCCTACAAGCTATTTCCTTCGCTATGCAAGGCCGTTTCTTCAAAGCGTGGCAACTGGCCAAAACCCTCAATCTCTAGGTACATCGAACTCAGATAAATCAATATAACTCCTGCATATTGGACGCTGATTCATGAATTAAGGTTATTTTAGAAGAAAGTGCATTTGTGCAACGTGAGCTGCTCGTTAAGTGATGCCCTAAAACCAGGAAAGTCTTATGACAAGAATATTTGAACAAGAAGTCGAATGCTGTGTTTGCCAAGAAAAAAGTAAACATATGATAATTGGAAGCACCAACTCGTTTGGATCTCCTGACTTAGATACTCGTCCTCCAGAAATGAAAAGATCGACACTTTCTCTTTGGATACAACGATGTCCTTCCTGTGGTTACTCTTCACCCGATTTATCGGACTGCGAAGCCCATATCGCAGAATATAGTTGCCACAGATGAATATCAGAATATTATTGCCAATTCTCAAATCCCAGAAGTAGCAGCTTCATTTCTTGCATTATCGTATCAAAAGGAAATACAAGGGCTATTTTCAGAAACATCGTGGCAGGCAATCCATGCTGCATGGATTTACGATGATAAAAAGAATTTAGACGCAGCTATATCGTGTAGAAAAAAGGCAATATTACTAATTAATCAAGCGAATTTACACTCTCAACAGATTGCGGGAGAAATCGGAGCCTCGGAAGCCATCACTATTGATCTTATGCGTAGGAGTGGTCAATTTAAGCAAGCTTTAGAACTGATTAAAAAAACAAAGTAAATAACCTTGGAGAAAAGGTTTTGCATGTTTTGGAATATCAAAAAAGACTTATTGAAAATAATGATACTTCTGCACATCAAATATCCGATGCATTGGACAAATCTTCAACAAAGAATATATTATAAACAATCTATCGTGCTTTTAAGAAACTTGCGTCTCAATAGGATTGATTTACCACGCTCTATAACATCAAGCAAGGTGATTACCCATGCAATTTAGTCAATTCAAAAGCATTTCTGAAGTTCAAAAAGCATACAATATTCGGTATACTGAAAGCTCATTTATATCGAACATGAAGATCTCTGTCCCTCAAATTTTGCTAGAAGAATTTGAGTTTAACCAAGAACATATTGACCTATTTTCCTCAAAAGCAGATCGGTGTGAACTGATCATATCTCCATTGCTCAGATCAGTCTATAAAAATCACAGAAATAATTACTCATTCTGGATACAAAAACCCATATCTTTTGACAAAGTCTTGTGTGGGACACCCGATTATATATTTTCTAAGCGATCGTCGTTGGGCAAAACAGTTCTTGAAACTCCGATTCTCATAGTCGTTGAGGCGAAAAAAAATGACTTTGAGCAAGGATGGGGACAATGTTTAGCCGAGCTAGTTGCTTCACAAAAAATCAATAATAATGAAAATAAAGAAGTATATGGTATTGTTACTGATGGAAATTTATGGCAATTCGGACGTTTGCACGCTGATGTCTTTACTAAACATGATAAAAACTACACAATTGATAAGATCCAAGAGTTATATGGGGCACTAGAGTATCTTGCCAATTTATTAGATGCAAGTTGACAGGTATAAAAAAGTAAATTGGACTTCAGGTACATCAGTTCTACTGTTTTGTGTTCCATTACTCTTTAGTCATTATTTGTTGCTCCTTATTTCTGAGTTCAATGAAGATTCCACCAATTCCCAGTAATGAACCTGAGCGCTTGCAGGCATTAGAGAATTACGACATCTTAGACACTGACGCAGAAGACGCTTTTGACGATCTCACCCAACTGGCTGCCTACATTTGTGAGACTCCCATCGCTCTGGTGAGTTTGGTCGATCAAAATCGGCAGTGGTTTAAGTCAAAAGTGGGTGTGGATGCCACGGAAATGCCTAGAGACATTGCGTTTTGTGCTCATGCGATTAATCAACCCGATGAACTTCTCGTTATCCCAAATACTCTAGAAGATGAGCGGTTTGCAACCAATCCTTTAGTTACTTCAGATCCGAATATTCGGTTTTATGCGGGGACTCCCCTCGTCACCCCCGATGGATATACACTGGGTACGCTCTGTGCAATCGATCGCGTCCCCCGTAATCTGACTGATGAACAATTGCAGGCTTTGAGAACTTTAGGACGACAGGTAATCTCTCAGATGGAATTGAGATTAAAGTTAAAACATCTTCAACAGACACAAGCTCAACTTATTCAAAGTGCTAAAATGTCAGCCTTGGGAGAGTTGGTTGCAGGGGTTGCCCATGAGATCAATAATCCTACAGCATTCATTCAGGACAATTTGCATCATTTGGGAGAGTATTCACAAGAATTACTGAACCTGACTCAAGCTTACCAACATCAGTATCCAAGTCCACCGGAAACCATACAAAACTTGGTTGAGACGCTCGATATAGAGTTTTTGAGTGCAGATCTTCAGAAATTGCTCAAGTCTAGTCGAGTGGGCATTGATCGAATTCAAACCATTGTGCAATCTCTGCGCAAATTTTCTCGCTTGGATGAATCGGATTACAAAACGGTGGATTTACACGAAGGCATTGAGAGTAGTTTATTGTTTTTGGGACATCGCCTCAATCCCGATGGCGATCGCCCCCAGATTACCCTTATCCGTGAATATAGCAACCTTCCTTTAGTCTCCTGCTATCCTCGACAACTGAACCAGGCAATGATGCATATCTTGAATAATGCGATCGATGCTTTAGAAGAACAGTCTGTAGAAGAGAAAATCTTACGCATTTCCACTTCCTGTATTGATGAGCAATGGGTGAGGCTTGGTATTGCTGATAATGGAGTAGGGATATCAGAAGCTCTGCAAAGGCAAGTTTTTCAGCCCTTTTTTACCACGAAGTTAGGCAAACAACACCATAATGGACTCGGACTCTACGTCAGCTATCAAATCATTACTGAACAACACCAGGGTAAACTTTATTGTCACTCTACACCGGGTCAGGGAACAGAGTTGATCGTTGAAATCCCCATATAGAGCTCCTCTGTGTCTATCCATCGGGGGTTGCCTCTCTGAGTATAATCATTAATTTTTGTTAAAAAATGAATTTTTGTAGCCTTGAATACAAAAATATTTGATATAATTAGAAAGGTAGGAGAAAAAGAACTTAATAAAACAACTGGAGAAACGATTATGTTATCGACTAACGATCAAGCTCGTGCTTTAATGAACCGCCACCATCACCTCGTGAAAAACCGCCAACAGTCCATGCTCAACCGCTCCGCTGCTGAAGTTGGACTCGATCAAACCGGTGACTACTGGAATAACATTCAAGGTAAACCCGTTGGCGGAGTTCGTGACGCTTATGATCGCAGTGGCTCATCCATGAGCTAGATAAACTCCATCTAGAGCATTCAATACCAACCCTTTATATTTCAACACTTAACACTGATACCCTTTCCCATGAAGCGCAGCTTCATGGGAAAGGGTATCAGATGGCAGAACTGTAAAAACCTGAAAAGCCTACAGCAAAGGCTTTCACAAGTCCTTGATTCCTTCGATAAGGTAACGATCTCTTCGATTACTGGATGGGACTACTTGGTTGATGCCTTATTAAGCGCAACTTCATAGAGAAATAGTATCAGTTTAGACAACATTTCAGGTCGCGCGATCTTATTGCTGGCTGCTACCTCTCCAACGATCAGATAACAATTTGGCTAGAAGCAGCAGCAATATCGCCACCAATCAAAATCGAATCATTGCTGCTCAAGAGAACATTCAGATTGCCTCCGATGGTTTGTACTGAAGAAATTCTGCCCCCAGCACCTAAATATTGATTGAAGTCCAAGACATCGCCCGCCGTAAAGTTAGCAATCACATCAATATCTGCCGTTGGATCTTGTAGCAAGTCTGCACCAAAGGCAAAAATATCAATGCCATTGCCAGAAATTAAGGTATCGGAACCGGTTCCCCCAATTAAGAGATTAGTACCGCCACCTCCATTGAGAGAATCATTGCCAGCTCCAGCAATAAAGCTATCATTAGAAGCTCCACCGAGCAGAGTATCCCCACCATTGCCACCAATGACAGAACCAAACAAACTGCCTTGAGTCCCCTCATAAAAGTCACTGCCAGCACTGAGCAAGAAATCCCCATTAATTAAACCCGTATTGATAGCTGCAACAACTCCTTCTGCATTCTGCGTATCAATGGCTAAAGTTCCTGTAGCGCTGCTCCCACCTTGAATCAGACCCGTATTAATAATCAAGCCATTTAACTGAGTTTGGTCTTCAATCAAAATAGTCGCCCCTTGTTCGGAAGTCAGTTGACCGGAATTACCAATACTGCCATTAAACACAGAAACCGGAACTCCGGTTTGGTTGCCCCAATAGAGGCGAATGGCTGAAGATTGACTATTGGTCGTGGAGCTAATCGCACCCGCTCCAGAAATCGTTCCCGAATTGACAATGGCACCATTGACACTAGCAGCGAGTTCCAACGAGATTGCATCTCCCTGAGTCCCAGAAGTGAGGTCGATAACCCCAGAAGCCTGATTATCGATGACAATGACTCTTGCGGTTTGGTCTCCATAAATCACTCCATCCGATGGCGTTTGAAAGGTGCGGATTTGCCCGGCATTTTGCACGGAAACTCCTCCGCCTCCGATATTAATTGCCCGTCCGTTCCCCAAAATTTGCCCGCCGGTCTCATTAACCACGCTGCCGCCAGAGCTGCCGCCATTAGCAAAATTAATGCCCCGGAAACCGCCGTAAATCGTGCCACTGTTACGAATTTCACCATTGAGGATGGTTTGATTTTCGACAAGCACGGCGCTTCCTTGTTCGGCAAACAACGTACCCGAGTTGGTAATATTCCCGGTGAAAATTGAAGCGGGAGAACCGGACTCGTTGCCCCAATAGAGGCGAATGGCAGAAGATTCGCTATTGGTGGTCGAGCTTCTCGGACCTCGACCGAAGATTGTACCGGCATTGGTAATACCGCCAGTAACACTCGCACCGAGTTGCAGGGAAATGGCATCGCCTTGATTGCCGCTACCGGTGTCGATTAACCCGCTCCCCGTATTGCTAATCGAAAATCCTCGGGCTGTTTGGTCGGAATAAATGGTGCCGTTGCGAGGATTGGCTGTGGTAACAATTTGCCCGGAGTTGATGATTTGATTGGAGAGTCCGCCTAAGTTGACGGCCCGACTGGCACTGGTAATGATGCCATTATTGGTTAGCGTTCCTTGAGATTGTCCGCCATTGGCAAAGTTAACGCCGTTAAAACTCCCATCGACGAGTCCATTGGCTTGCACGTTAATGCTGACGTTTTGGGCGGCGGCATTAACCGCAACGGCTGTACCTTCAACATCAAGCCGTCCGCCGGCATTCACGGCGAGAGATTGGTTAGATCCTAGGGTAATGGTTTGGGTTTGTAAGCCATTCACGGTTTGAGAGGTGCCATTGCCATCTTGCAGTTGACCTCGAATGGCACCGGCTGGAGATCCGGTAGTATGCACATTCCAGTAGAGAGGAATATCTGCCCCATTTTGCGCGGTCTGAATGCTGCTGACAAACTGGCTCAGAGGAGTGGAAGCAGAATCGCTCTCTTCCCAAATGCCGCGTAGGGTTACTGAACCATTGGCGTTTTGGGTAATTTGCAGATCGTCGCTATCTTGACCGTTGTTGGCAGCAGTAATGAGATCGACTAAACCAAAGACGACGGGACCATTTGCCCCACGAGCACCATTATGAATGTGGATGCGGGTTACATCATCATTGGGATCTGCGGTTTGCGGCGTACCGTTAATAATTTGACCGAAATCCAGACCGGAGACGTTGAGTTCGTAACTGAGTGCATCGCCAAATTCATTGAGGATGAGTTGGGAAGTACCGGTGGCATTAGAAGTCGTGGGGGGCACTTCTTGAGCGCCGGTGAGTACGGAGGAGAGGCGCGCGGAGGGATTGGAGGTGACTCGAATGCGAGCAATTTGATAGTTGGCAGCGGTATAGTCGGCGTTGGTAAACCGAGAGTCGTCGAGAATGCCGCCGCTGCCAACTGGATTGAAACCTGTGGCGAGCTGAATGGTTCCGTTTTGATCGACTCCGGTGTTAGGAGTAGTTTGGCCAAAAAAGGCGGTGTTGGCTGGAATTTCGTCATTGACTTCGGTTCCGGCATCTAGGGCTTGGGAACCGGAAATCAGGATATCAGCACCGACAAAGTTGCCGTTGGCATCAAAAATTTCGTGGACGAGGGGATTGCCGTTGGCAACGAAGGTATCGTTACTCGGCAAGATCATAGAGGCGTAGTTAAAGTAGCGACCTTGAGAGGCATCAATGTTGAAGGTTTGGCGGACGGTGGCTCCGGGGGGAATGGGGGCACTGCCAATGGTTGCGTCGAGGTTGCCGAAGCCACTGTTGGCAAATTCTTGACTGATGAGGTTGTTATTCCCATCTTCTGCCAATTGTTCTAGTCCGGGTGAGGCGGGTGCTCCGCGATCGTAAGTATCAAAACGACCATTATGGAAACCCACCCAGAAGGGGGTGAGGCTGGTTCCTAAATTAGGGGCAGCATTTTCGATGGTGACGGTAACTTGATTGAGAGGCATGGTTGTTTCTCCTCACTAGGTATATGAAATCCGCAGAATCTAGGTCACAATACAATTGTACAGTCTCGGCAGGAATCGCTGGAGCAATTTGGCGATGCAGAGCATTAATACTATTGTTATCGTTGATGAATATTCGAGTTGCTCAAGAATCGGATCTACCAGAACTGGCAGATCTTTACTATCAAACGGTTCAGACCCATGGACTCGAGTATTATACCTTAGAGCAGACCCAAGCCTGGGCTGCTTTTGGGTTAAGTGAACACTTTTTCCGTCAGTTTATTCTAGATGTTACAACGTTTGTTGCGGTGAATGAGACCGGTATTTTAGGCTTTGCAGGCATAGGAAATGATGGGTATATTACTTCAGTCTATGTGCGTTATGATTGTTTGCATCAAGGGATTGGTAGTGCTTTGATGAGGGTCGTTTTAGACTATGGGAAAAGTCAGGAAATAAAACGATTTTATGCTGAGGCGAGTCTGTTTAGTGTCGGTCTGTTTAAGAAGTTTGGCTTTCAAGTCTATGATACGGAAATGGTTGAGCGCAAAGGAGTAAAATTTGAGCGCGATTTGGTTGAGTTGAAGTGCTAATACCAAGAAAAGTAAGGGTGGCTTTTTACACCCTTACTTTTTAGCGATTCATGGAATCGTTTAATTAATGATGATGGTGATGATGACCCTGATCGCGATCGTGATGATGATGGTGGTGGTGATGATGCTCAACGGTGAGTTGGGTATTCACCGATAACGCTTCTTCTGAGAGCAGATCTTCAATGTGGGGATCTGCCCAATGGGCAGCCATATGTAGGAATTCTGGATGATCGTTAGCGCACTCCATTTGAATATAGGTAATGTTGGAGTATTGGCGCTGTAAGGCTTCGATAATATGCTCAACATCGAGTAGGGTTTCGTGGTTTTCGGTGACGAAACCAATAGGCATAAATACGATCGCCTTTGCACCAAGCTGAATCAGGTTTTCTGCTGCCAGTTTAGCGTCAGGTTGAGTCCATTCAATCAGGGGGGTATCGTGGTTGAGCCAACCTACAGAAATCAAGGGATATTTGTAAATCAGTTTTTCCCGCACCAATTCATAGAGGGTTTGGCTTTCGGTGATACCGGAGGTGAAGCCTTTGGCTTTGTGGGGACAGCCATGATTCATGAGAACAATACCAATTTGGGAGGGTAAAATGCGATCGCGCAATTTCTGGGCGATTTTCTCCTCCACTACTTGAGCCATGAGGTTGATGTAGTCTGGCTCGTTATAAAATGAGGGAATATAGCGCTCTCCTGTCACCCAATGCTCGCTACCCTCTTCTTTTGCCAGAGCTTGATTGACTTGTTCAACAGCGATACCACTGGTGAAAATGGAATCAACAACAAGTAGGGGATAAATCAGCAGTTTATCAAACCCTTCTGCCTTAATTTGTTCTAGAACTTGCTCAGGAAGGTAGGGAGCGCAAAAGTTAAAGGCTTTAAAGACTTTAATGCGATCGCCCCATTTTTGCTGTAAATGTTCCTCAATTCCAGCTCGCTGACGCTCAAAAATGGCATTGTGGGGGGAAATGAAATTACCATGCTGATGACTCCATTCATGGAAATCAAAGATCGCGAGGAGTTTGGCTAACGGGGGATAGATCCAAGTCGGAACCGGTGCAAACTTAGCGGTGAGCAGATTTAGGGCTTGTTCGTTATAGTTGGCAAAGTCGGCATAACTTTCCACTTCACCATAGCCCATTAACAGAACGGCAACGCGAGGGGGCTGGCGATCGCCAACTGGTGTTTGTTCTGAGTATTTTTCTGGAGTTGCAACCACGGCTGTTTCCTCAGTGGGTTTAAGATCACATTTTTCTAGGGTAGCATCCCCCTGGGGGGGATAGGGACTCTAGCAATAAGCACGCTAGCAATAGGAGACAGGGAAAAGGCACAAAGCTAAACATTTTATAAAGATTAGCAGTTGTGTCAGCAAATTAGAGACCATATCCATCCCCATTTAATTAACTGTTATAGCGCTTTGCGCTCGGCAACAAGCAACAGTCTCTCTAGCAATAGCTTGCATTGCTTAGTGTCTAAGGATTAGAATTGTACTCCATAGAAGATAAAAGTTCTATAAAGTTTCTCTACAATTCCCATGAACTTAAATATTGAACTGGTTAGTGGTGATATTAATGAAGTAGGCGAGCTTGATTTTTTGCTATTGGGTCATAACAATCCTCTTCTAGAGCAAATTACTAGAGAAACCCATGCTTCATTTAAGAGTATCGATAGTGCCAGTTGGATGTTTCCTCATCAATATCAGTTATTGGACGCACCCGGTTATAAGTGGAAACAAGTGGCTGCCATCAAGTTTCGAGCGAATGGCAAGATTAGTGAAACCCAATTTGCCCGGATAAGTAGTCCTATTACGACGGCATTAAAACAACCACAGGTAAAATTGATTGGCATTTTGCCACCCACTTGGCGTAATCCGAGTTATTGTGCCCTGGGTATCATCTACTCACTTTGGATCATTGGGTATGCCTCGTCATCTAGTACAAGATTAATGAGAGAGCTTTTCTTCCCCAATCCCTCCTCGGCAACATTCAAAATTATTTCACCAACCGGAACAGAGTATTTTGAAGACGTGTTGAAAGAAGATTGCCAGGTGATGTGGGAGTTCGTGAACGAACTGTGTCAAAAACGAAAAGACGATCCCCTCTTCTGTTCTTACAAGCACTTGAAAAAACATCGAGTGACGTTTAATGTTTCTCAAGTCTCAATGTAAAGAAAAAGCAAAGGAAAGAGTAGCTGTGAGAGCAAAACTCATTGCCCAGTTATTATATTCATATATGCAGTCGTAAATTGCTATAATCCCCGTAACACATCATTTGAATTCTCACTGTGGTTGCCAATTCCCCTCGTCCCCTCCTCCTGCTCATTGATGGACATTCCTTAGCCTTCCGTGCTTATTATGCCTTTTCTAAAGGGCGGGATGGAGGGCTGAAAACCCGTGGTGGTATCCCTACCAGTGTCTGCTTTGGCTTTTTGAAGTCGATGTTTGAAGTCCTCGAAAAAGAACATCCCCAAGCCTTAGCCGTAGCATTCGATCGCGCTGAAGCCACGTTTCGCCATCAAGCGGATGTGAACTATAAAGCCAACCGTCAGGAAACTCCAGAGGATTTTATTGGCGATCTGCAAAACCTACAGCAGATTTTAGCGGCTCTCCAGGTTTCTATTGCCACTTGTGCCGGTTATGAAGCGGATGATGTGCTGGCAGCGTTAGCAGAGCGAGGGATTCAAGCAGGATATCAGGTGAAGATCCTAACCGGCGATCGCGATTTATTCCAACTCGTCAATTCGGAAAAGCTCATCAGCGTTTTGTATCTTGCTGGAGGTAGCCAGAAACGCGATAGCGCAACCCATGAATTTTATCCAGCACAAGTGAAAGAAAAAATGGGCGTTCATCCCAGCCAAATTGTGGATTATAAAGCCCTTTGTGGTGACTCCTCAGATAACATTCCTGGGGTTAAAGGCATTGGGGAGAAAACTGCGGTGAAATTGCTGCAAGAGTACAGCACATTGGATGGGATTTATGCATCGGTAGATCAAATGAAAGGCGCGATGCAAAAGAAGTTAATCGCCGGTAGAGATGATGCATACCATTCCCAATTTTTAGCCCAAATCACCACTGAAGTTCCCCTCGATCTCACCCTAGATGATTGTCATCTGCAAGGCTTTGCTCCTCAAGCCCCATCTGAGTTATTCCAACGCTTAGAATTAGAAACTTTTCGCCCAAAACTGAATCACTTCCAAACTCTGTTAGGGGGTAAAGCTCAAGAAGTGGGAGAAGCTGAGGCTCAGATTGTAGATGAAGCCCTCGATTTTTGGAGCGCAGCAGAAACGGAAGCCGCGCAAGCTCAAAATCAGTTACCCTTTACCCCAATTATTATTGATGATGAGCAGAAACTAACTGAGTTAATTGCAAAACTCAAAACCTGCCAAGATCCCCAACATCCTGTTGCTTGGGATACGGAAACCACAGCATTAGAACCACGAGATGCAGAATTAGTCGGTTTAGGATGCTGTTTTCAGCAGGATGAAACCCTGACTGTTGCCTATATCCCCCTCAAGCATAAACGAGGACAAAATCTAGACAAGAAATACACCTTAGATCTCCTGCACCCAATACTTGAAGATCCCGCCTATGCCAAAGTCCTGCAAAATGCAAAATTTGACCGTTTAATTCTTAAAAATCAAGGCATTAATCTCCAAGGTGTTATTCTCGATACACTGCTTGCCAGTTATGTCTTAAATCCTGATCGAAATCATAGCCTCAGTGCTTTAGCTCAACAAGAATTAGACATCATTTCCCAAAGTTACGAGCAACTCGTTCGCAAGGAACAAACCATTGCTGATATCGATATTTCCTTGGTTGCGAAATACTGTGGCATGGATGCCTATGTCACGTTTCAACTTGCCCCGATCTTTGCAAAAAAAATCAGCCAATTCCCAAAACTTCAGCAGCTCTTAAAGGAGGTTGAACTGCCATTAGAACCGATTTTAGCCGAGATGGAGTGGAGGGGTATTTGTATCGATAAGGATTATCTAAAAACTCTCTCCGAGCCATTGAATACTCAACTCAAAACCATTGAAGAAAAAGCCTATAAAGCTGCTGGTGAAAAATTTAATTTACGTTCCCCCAAGCAAGTCAGTGCCTTGTTATTTGATAAACTAAAACTGCCCAAAGGCCGCAAAATCAAAACTGGATATTCCACAGATGCAGCAACTTTAGAAAAACTGCAACCGGAGGATACAACGGGAGTGGTTAAGGAACTTTTAGAGTACCGCACGTTACATAAATTAAAATCCGCCTATGTGGATGCTCTGCCCAAATTGGTAAATTCCCAAACCCAACGAGTGCATACGGATTTTAACCAAACGGTTACCAGCACAGGACGTTTATCTTCTTCTAACCCGAATTTACAACATATTCCCATTCGTACTGAATTTTCCCGCCAAATCCGAAAAGCATTTATTCCTCAGTTGGGATGGACGTTAGTCGCGGCTGATTATTCCCAAATTGAGTTAAGACTTTTAGCCCATTTAAGTGGCGATCCAATTCTGGTAGATGCCTATCAAAATCAGCACGATGTTCATAAAGTTACCGCTCAGTTGCTATTTGATCGCCAGGAGATAACCTCGGAAGAGCGCCGTTTAGGGAAAGTGATTAATTTTGGGGTCATTTATGGCATGGGGGCGCAACGATTTGCTAGGGAAGCGAGAGTGAGTGTGCGAGAAGGTAATGATTTTATTAAGCGATTTAATCGCCAATATCCCAAAGTGTTTGAGTATTTGGAATCTACAAAAAGACAGGCGATTAGTCAAGGTTTTGTGGAAACCATTTTGGGGAGAAGGCGCTATTTTGAGTTTGAATCATCTGATGTAATGCGCTTACGCGGACAACCTCTAGAGGAGATTAGCTGGGAAGAAATACAACCGGGAAAAAGGGATGCGGAATTATTGCGAGCAGCCGCCAATGCACCCATTCAAGGTTCGAGCGCCGATTTAATTAAAATGGCAATGGTGAAATTAGATGAAGTTTTACGTTCCTATGAGGCGCGGATGCTGCTGCAAGTTCATGATGAATTAGTATTGGAAATGCCAGTAGAGGAATGGGATGAAGTCTCGTTGAAAATTCAAGAGACGATGGAACATGTGGTTTCTTTAAAAATTCCTTTGGCGGTAGAAATTCATCAAGGAAAAAGTTGGATGGAGGCTAAGTAATTCACGCAGGACTTCCTTTCAGGGGGCAGTGAAGAAAAATAGCATTAATCGTTAAAAGGAATTCAACGTAAAGTGATTGCAATTTTGTAGAAAAGAGATTATGCTTAAATATGGATAACAATACGACTTAGTTCAAGTGGCGATCGCTGGAAGAATTTAATCTATCAACAGTAAACGATCCAGAAGCAACTGGGCGTTGAGAGCAGATCATTTACTGAGTTGGTGTTCTTCCTGAAGCCGAATAACTCAAGATTAAAAATAAAAGTGGAGATCGAATCATGGCAAGCATTATGCATTGGATGGAAGAAGGCAGAGAAAAAGGTAAGCATGAGCAAGCAGTGGCAATGATTTTGCACCAACTGCCTTGGAAAATTGGAGCAGTTAAGCCCTATTTACAGGAAGAAATTGAGGCCCTCTCTCTGTCTGCTCTAGAGGATCTATCCATTGCTCTGCTGAAGTTCTCGGACTCTAATGACTTGGAATTGTGGTTAGAGCGGACAGCGAGAAAAATTCCCCTCAGTGTTTCCTAGCTCAGTCCCATTCCTCGATGATACAGCAGTGTTAGCTCTTATAAGGTAGATTAAAGCCTTTTGCTGAAAGAACAGGGAACGCAAGTTCAGCCCTTTATTAATGCATGAGACAGTTATGCTGTACTCCATAACAGCGTTTCACTCTGCTATGAAGCAAACCTTTACAGCACAAAGCACGGTATCGATACTGATACTTTGGACTGAATATCAATTGAAAAAATTAGATTAGGAGTAGGTGTTTTTGGCAGCGATCGCCACTTGATCCACCGGATCTTGAGCGAGTCGATTCAGGGCAGACTCTACCCCTTCTCCTTCTCCCCCTAAACCGTGCAATGCTTGAGCGACACGGTGGCGAACTTGCCAATCGGGATCGTCAACTAAGGGAAATAACCATTCCACAGCTTCAGGATCGCCTAATTCTCCCACAGAACTGACGGCTGCCGAACGGACTAAATCTGTAGGGGAGTTGAGGGCTACTTTGAGTAAGGTTAAGGCACGAGGATCGCCCAATTCTCCCAAGGTTGCGACGATACTCATCTGCAACAGCCATTCCTCCGTATTGCCATAGGCTTGTTCTAGATCCGGATAACCTTCAGTTAAGCGCAACGCCCCAATGCCATCAGCCGCTGCCGCTTTGACATCAATTTCTGGATCGTTTTCCAGGCGATCGCGTAAAATATTTAAACTTTCCTCTCGATTGACCTCTCCCACCGTCGATAACTGACTGATCGCTGCATAGCGCACCCGCACATTACTATCGATGGCTAAGGCTTGAATCTTAGTAAACGCCACGGCTGGATCGAGCAGACGCAATTGATTCACCCCGCGTAGGCGATCGCCATAATTTTCCGAATCTAATAATTGCTGAACTGATTCAGGGGTTACACTCATAGACTTCCAATACTCTCAATAGGGCAAATCCGATCGATACACAAAACAGAAGAACTTAACTCTAAGCCTCCAAGAGATCCCGCAAAATATCTGCTCGGGTAAGGATACCCACCAACTCCTGGGCATCATCTAAAACCGGTAAACGGCGGATATTATGTTTTTGCATTACCTTAGCGGCATCACGCAACGAGCGATCGCCCGTGACTGAAATTGGGCGATCGCTCATCACCTCACCCACCGTCAAACCCATCGCCTTACGCAAATCCTTCTCATAGGTTGATGGATTTTCTAAATAAATCACACTATCCAACAACATAATATAGGGCGGCGGCTCCACCCCCGTCTCTTGCCACATCAAATCTGTCTCTGAGATCACTCCGATCAGCTTACCCTCTGCATCGACGACGGGTAAACCACTAATACGGTGTTCCACCAACAGGTGAATCGCCTCCTTCAAGGAAGTATCCGGGCGAACCACCATAGGATTTGCGGTCATGACATCAGCGACAGTTTTCGGCATTAGGGGCCTCTCCCAACAATTTGGTATTGAGTTTAACTATTATAGGAGGAATGGGGAAATGGGGAAATGGGGAGATGAGGAAGTAATGACCCATTTCCCCCTTCTTGTTAATTGAACTGCCAATTGGCTGGAAAATTGGCAACGTAAAATGGATTTAATTTAATTCTCAAAGCTAAGTCCCACAAGACTATTGCCTATTTCCTCGTTCCCAGGACATACAGCAGTTTCCTCCGCTATGCAGCACATTAAATGGCAGTTTTTAAAGAGAGCTAGAATAATTCAAAGCTAGATTGAGTTTGCTGTTCACTCCCCCTATTACCCCATCCCCCTATCTCCCCATCACAGAGCAAAGCGCTGTAACTTGCACGTTGTCCATAGGCTTTGGGACAATGGGCAAGATGTTCTCTATCTAATCGCTAATCATTTCACCGGTTCAACATGAAAATCGCACAAGATATCACCAAATTAGTAGGAAATACACCCTTGGTTCAACTGAACCGCATCCCGCAAGCAGAGGGCTGTGGGGCCAGAATTGTGGTTAAACTCGAAAGTATGAACCCAGCTTCCTCAGTCAAAGACCGCATTGGAGTCAATATGATTGATGCGGCGGAAAAAGAGGGGTTAATTGCTCCAGACCAGACCGTGTTGGTCGAACCCACATCTGGGAATACAGGGATTGCGTTGGCCATGGTGGCTGCTGCACGAGGATATCGATTAATCTTATTAATGCCGGAAACCATGAGTGCAGAACGGCGAGCGATGTTAAAGGCTTATGGGGCAGAATTAGTCCTGACTCCAGGCTCAGAGGGAATGGGAGGATGTATCCGTCGAGCAATGGAAGTGGTAGAACAAACCCCCAATGCTTATATGTTGCAGCAGTTTCAAAATCCAGCCAATCCCCAGATTCACCGCAAAACCACGGCCCAGGAGATTTGGGCTGATACGGATGGCCAGGTGGATATGATTATTTCTGGTGTAGGGACTGGGGGCACCATTACGGGGGTTGCCGAGGTGCTGAAGAAGAAAAACGAGAAGATTCAGGCGATCGCCGTGGAACCGCAAACGTCCCCAGTCTTATCCGGTGGACAACCGGGGCCTCATAAAATTCAGGGGATTGGAGCTGGATTTGTGCCAGAAGTTTTAAGAGTAGATTTAATTGATGAAGTCGTAACGGTTTCCGATGAAGAGGCGATCTCTTATGGTCGCCGTTTAGCCAGGGAAGAAGGCTTACTTTCTGGAATTTCTAGTGGTGCTGCAGTCTGCGCTGCGATCCAAGTTGGCAAGCGCCCAGAAAATGAGGGTAAGTTAATTGTGGTCATTCAGCCGAGTTTTGGCGAGCGCTATCTGAGTACCCCCTTATTCCAAGACCCGGAATAGGGAGACATTCGAGACATAGGGAGGCGGGAATGGGGAAGAGGGGTGTGAATTACTATAAAACCCTAGAAATTGAGCCAACGGCGACTTCAGAGGAAATTCGCCAAGCGTATCGCCGTTTGGTGAAACTCTATCATCCGGATCTCAATCAAGCGGTCGGTGATAAAAACCGGATCGTGGAGATTAATCTGGCCTATGAAACCCTCAGCGATTCCCACAGTCGCCGAGTGTACGATCGCCAACACTTTCCTTATGGTCAAAGGGGCGATCGCCCCAAATCCCCCCAATCCCCCACCCGTTCCGCCAAAAACCCCCTAGATCCAGATCGACATTGGCAACAATGGCTCTCAAGAGTCTATCATCCCGTCAATCTTTCCTTAATCGAGATTCTCGACTCCATAGAAGCAGAAATTGATGACCTTTCTGCCGACCCCTTTGACGATCAATTACTGGAAAATTTTCAACTGTATTTAGAAAATTGTCGTTCCTTATTGGAGGAAGCCCAACAGCACTTTCGTTCACTCCCTAATCCTGGGCCAATTGCCAGCATTGCCGCCCATCTCTATCATTGCCTCAATCAAGTCAGTGATGGACTTGAGGAGTTCTCCTGGTTTCCTTACAACTATGACGAACATTATTTGCATACTGGGCTAGAACTGTTCCGCATTGCCCGTGGATTGCGTCAAGAAGCCCAAGATGCCCTACAAGAGGTTTATGCTGACGCTTGATTACCGTTAACAATATAATGTTCAAGGGCATTCTCAGGAGTTCCTCAGAGTAGTATGGGAGGATAAATCGTAAAGTCCTATGGAACCTCTGATTGATGATCGATCGCCATCTAACCATTCGCAAATTCTTCTCCCTGTTGGCCATCGGGGCGATCGCGCTCCTCGTCACCAGCAGCCCCGTATTTGCCCAAGATCTCACCAACAGCACGGGATTTAACCCTCAAGAACTCCTACGCTCTGCCCTACAGAGCATTGAAAACCTCGGCCCAATTGGGGCGATCGCCTTTATTCTCCTTTATATTGTCGCCACTGTCGCCTTCCTGCCTGGTTCTATCCTTACCCTGGGTGCAGGAGTCGTCTTTGGAGTTGCTTTTGGTTCGGTATATGTGTTTATTGGCGCAACCCTAGGTGCAACCGCTGCTTTTCTCGTGGGACGCTACTTAGCACGGGATTGGATCGCCAAGAAAATCGAAGGTAATACTAAATTTAGTGCGATCGATCGAGCCGTTGGTGAAGAAGGCTTAAAAATTGTTCTCCTCACTCGACTCTCTCCAGTCTTCCCCTTTAACCTGCTCAACTACGCCTATGGATTAACCCAAGTTTCCCTCAAAGATTACTTTATCGGTTCCATTGGCATGATTCCCGGCACAATCATGTATGTTTATATTGGCTCCCTAGCCGGCAATTTGGCCACGATTGGCACAGGCGATCAACCCTCTAACCCAACCATTACTTGGACATTGCGGATTATTGGATTTATTGCCACAGTTGCCGTTACCCTTTATGTTACCCGCATTGCCCGTAAAGCCTTAGATGGAGCAATTGAAAACCATTAAAAATGAACCATTAGGTCTGATGTGAATTCAATAGACCTCTTGCATAAGTGGATAGAAAATAAATAGCAATGGAGTGATTCTGTATTCTTATCCCTATTCTTTGATTCCCTGACTTCTGCAAGAAGTCTAATCAATTTCCCCATTCCCCTACTCAAAACAATGTCATCCCTAAACTTATCCCCCATCGATCAATATAACCAACAATTAATTGATCAGGTTCATCCCCAAGATTGGCTTAATCCAACCCCCGCAGAACAATATGATTTAGTCGTCATTGGTGCGGGAACTGCCGGGTTAGTCGTCGCTGCGGGAGCAGCAGGATTAGATGTCGGCTTAAAAGTCGCTTTGGTAGAAAAGAACTTAATGGGAGGAGATTGCTTAAACGTGGGTTGCGTACCTTCTAAATGTGTGATTCGCTCCTCTCGTGTGGTGGAAGATATCCGCAATGCCCCTAGTTTTGGTATTTATCCCTCAGAAGAGATTAATATTAACTTTGCCCAAGTTATGGAACGGATGCGGAAACTTCGTGCCGGAATTAGCCACGATGATTCGGCGCAAAGATTCCAGAGTTTAGGAGTTGATGTGTTTTTAGGAGAAGGGCGATTTACCAGTGATTCAACTCTGGAAGTTGCCGGGAAAACGCTACCTTTTAAGAAAGCTGTAATTGCTACTGGTGCCCGGGCTGTTCGTCCGAAAATTGAAGGGTTAGAAGAAGTCGGGTTCTTGACCAATGAAACCGTATTTAATCTCACGGAATGCCCGAAACGGTTAGCCGTAATTGGGGGTGGGCCGATTGGTTGTGAATTGGCCCAATCGTTCCACCGTTTAGGCGCTCAAGTCGTTTTATTTCACAATAAGGGACATTTGTTAGACCGGGAAGATCCGGATGCAGCGGAAATTATTCAAGAGCAGTTTAAACAAGAAGGAATTCAACTGATTTTAGAGAGTCAGATTCAACGGGTAAAATCTACTCCAGAAGGTAAAGTGATTTATGTTTCCAGCCAAGGAAAACAGGAATCCTATCCGATAGTTGTGGATGAAATTTTAGCCGGTGCAGGTCGTGCCCCCAATGTGGAAGGCTTGAATCTAGAAGGAGTTGGGGTGGACTATGACCGCAAAGGGGTGAAAGTGAATGATTATTTACAAACGACGAATCCGAAAATTTATGCGGCTGGCGATATTTGTATGAGTTGGAAATTCACCCATGCGGCCGATGCGGCGGCACGAATCGTCATTAAGAATACGTTGTTTTCTCCATTTGGGTTGGGGAAATCGAAATTAAGCGATCTCATTATGCCTTGGGCGACTTATACCGATCCAGAAATTGCCCATGTGGGACTTTATGAGCGGGAAGCGCAAGAGAAGGGTATTGAAATTGAAACGATTAAGGTATTAATGAGTAGTGTACATCGGGCGATCGCCGATGGAGAGACGGAAGGCTTCGTTAAAATTCACTATCGCCAAGGTTCTGATAAAATTGTCGGTGCAACTATTGTGGCTCGTCATGCAGGGGATATGATTAGCGAAGTGACCACGGCGATCGCGGCTAAAATCGGTTTAAGTCAACTTTCTAGCACCATTCATCCCTATCCTACTCAAGCCGAAGCTCTCAAAAAAGCTGCCGATGCCTACAAAAGAACTCTCTTGACTCCTAAAACCAAAAAACTCCTCAGTTTCCTCACCAAACTCTCGTAGGGGAAATAACGATAGCACTCAACCTCTGCCGATTCAAATTTCGATTGGCGATCGCCAAATTACCCAGTTTTGCGATCGCACTGGGAAGAAACCGGGTTTCTATGAAAGTTTAGGCGACTAACGAGAGGATAAACAAGAAACCCGGTTTCTAGTGGATCGACACACCAACTATCCGCGCTCAAGTTCGGCAATATCCAACATCGTCTTCAACACCGAATCCGGATTCAAACTAATTGAATCAATGCCTAACTCCACTAAAAAGCGGGCAAACTCTGGATAATCACTGGGTGCTTGACCGCAGATGCCGATTTTACGCCCTTCTGCTTTCGCCGTTTCAATGGCCATTTTCACCATTCGTTTCACGGCTTCATTGCGTTCGTCAAACAAGGGTGCAACTAAGCCAGAATCTCGATCTAAGCCTAATGTCAGTTGGGTTAAATCGTTGGAACCGATGGAAAAACCGTCAAAGACTTGGGCAAATTCCGAGGCTAAAATTACATTGCTCGGCAACTCGCACATCACATAAACTTGCAAGCCATGTTTACCCCGTTTCAGTCCATGTTTTGCCATTTCTGCTAACACCTTGTGCCCTTCTTCTGGAGTCCGACAGAAGGGAATCATGGGGATGGAATTCACTAATCCCATCTCATCGCGAACCCGTTTTAAGGCTTGGCATTCTAAGGCAAAGGCTTCCCGATAATGGGGGTCGTAATAGCGGGAGGCTCCGCGCCAGCCAATCATGGGGTTTTCTTCCTGGGGTTCAAATTGACGACCGCCTAAAAGATTGGCATATTCATTACTCTTGAAGTCCGAAAGGCGGATAATCACGGGATGGGGATAAAAGGCAGCCGCGATCGCCCCCATACCATAGGCTAACCGATCGACAAAGAAATCGGGCTTATAGGGATAGTGGGCGGTAAGCTCTTCAATCTCGGCTTTTACATCCAGATCTTCGAGTTCCTCAAAGTGCAGGAGCGCCAAAGGATGGGTCTTAATTTGATTGGCAATGATGAACTCTAGGCGAGCCAAACCCACGCCATTGCAGGGAATGGCTGACAACCGGAAAGCTTCCTCTGGATTGCCCACATTCATAAGAATCTGCGTGCGGGTTTTCGGCAGTTCATCTAACACCGTTTCTTGCACGTCAAAGGGTAACAAACCGGCGTAAACATTGCCCTGTTCTCCTTCTGCACAGGAGACGGTAATTTCCTGACCATTGGTTAACCGCTCCGTGGCTTTTTCGCAACCCACCACTGCGGGAATCCCCATTTCCCTAGCAATAATGGCGGCATGGCACGTTCGTCCCCCCGTATTGGTGACGATCGCACTGGCTTTCTTCATGATCGGTTCCCAATCTGGATCGGTGCGATGGGTAACCAGCACTTCCCCGGATTGGAATTGATCGATTTGTGACACATCTAGAATCACCCGTGCCGGGCCTGAGGCGATCGCCTCTCCCACTGCTCGACCTTGCACCAACAGCTCGCCTTGTTCTTTCAACTGATAATGGCGTAAAACCTGGCTTGACTTCTGGGACTGCACCGTTTCTGGCCGCGCTTGGACAATAAATAAGTGTCCCGTTTGCCCATCTTTCGCCCATTCAATGTCCATAGGCGTATAGGTTTGGCGCAATTTAGAGTAATGATCTTCAATCATCACAGCCCAATCGCCTAATTTGAGAATCTCCTCATCACTGAGGGCAAACTGTTGTTGTCGTATCAAAGGAACCGGCACAATCTTAGTTGCCTGATTGCCATCGTGACGATAGACCATTTTAATCGCTTTACGACCCAGGCGTTTTTGCAAAATCGGCTTGAACCCTTCCCGCAATGTGGGTTTAAACACCAGATATTCATCCGGGTTTACCGCGCCCTGCACCACGGTTTCTCCTAAGCCATAGGAAGCGGTAATCAGTGCCGTATTCTTAAATCCCGTTTCCGGATCGATGGAGAACATCACTCCGGAAGTCGCTAGGTCAGAGCGTACCATTTTTTGCACGCCCACAGAGAGGGCAACGTCAAAATGGTCAAAGCCTTTATGGGTGCGATAGGAGATGGCGCGATCGGTAAACAGGGAGGCAAAACAGCGATGAACCGCCTTGATGACCTCTTTTAAGCCGGAAATATTCAGATAGGTGTCCTGTTGACCGGCAAAACTGGCATCGGGTAAATCTTCTGCGGTGGCTGAAGAGCGTACTGCCACATCGGGAGTATGACCGTAGAGTTCCCCTAAGCGCTTATAGGCGACGGCGATCGCCATTTCGATCTCTTTGGGGAATCGGGTGTTGAGAAGGAGCGATCGCACTTGTTTGGCTCGCTGACGCAACAATACGATATTATCCACATCCAAATCCGTCAACAGTTCCCGCAATTGCGGCTCTAAACCCGCCGAAGAGATAAAATAACGATAAGCATGGGCTGTAATGGCGAATCCTTGGGGAACATTAATTCCTTTGGGGGTTAACTGACGAATTAGCTCTCCTAGCGACGCATTTTTACCGCCCACTAACCTAATATCTTCTAAACCGACTTGATCGAACCAAAGGATAAAAGCGTTTTCCTTCCACAATACCAAAGCTTTAGATTTTTCGGTATAAGCGTTTGTTAAATCAACAGTTTTCAACATTTTTTTGATCGCTCCCAAAACTGGAATAATAGAGGCAAAAGGGAATAGGCAACAGGCAATAGTTACAGCCTGCTGCTGTGTGCTACATCGATTAATTCCCTTAAAAAGGGGGGTTGGGGAGATTTTTGCCTATTGAATCAAAGCGGTAAAGATTCCAAGAATTTATTCATGGGGTAGGGAATGGGAAGCAACGCCATCTCTGCCGGGAATCTTTACCTGAAAATGGAATAGGATAAAAGGGGCTGAAAAAACGATCCCCGAATATTAAAAAACGATTTCAAAAGTGATTATCTCAATTCTAGCAAAAGAATTTTAAAGTAGACTAAAATTGTCGAGTTAGAAATTGAGGGAAAAATGAGAAGTAAATTACGGATATAAACCGCGATCGCTCAGAGCCTGAGCCACACGACCGACACCCAAGGTATACGCCGCTAACCGCAACGGAATTCCCCGTTGTTGAGACGTTTCATAAACCCGATGATACGCCCGTACCATCAAGCCTTCCATCTCTTGATTTACCCGTTCTTCATCCCAGAATACATAGGACTGACCTTGTACCCATTCCAGATAACTGACGACTACACCGCCAGCATTAGCTAAGATATCGGGTAAAACCATAATGCCGCGACTGTGCAACAGTTGATCCGCCACCAGCGTGACCGGGCCATTGGCCGCTTCTGCCACAATTTTTGCCTGAATTCGAGGGGCATTTTCTTCCGTGATCTGATCTTCGAGAGCTGCTGGAATCAAGACATCACAGGGTAAGGTTAACAGTTCCTCATTGGTAATCCATTCACCGCCTGGGAAGTTGTTCATCGGGGCATGATTTTCGACCACATGCTTACGCAACGCCGGAATATCTAAGCCATTTTCTGCAAAGATAGCACCGGAGACATTGGAAACTGCCAACACTTTAGCGCCTGCTTGATGGAACAACAGAGCCGCCGCACCTCCAACATTCCCGAAACCTTGAATGACCACGGAAGCACCCGCCAACGGTTTATCCTGTTGCGCCAAAGCTTCGCGCACCACAATCATCACACCTCGACCCGTTGCCTGTTGTCGTCCCTTAGAACCACCGACAGAGAGGGGTTTACCGGTGACAATACCAGGAACCGCATGACCGACATTCATGGAATAGGTATCCATCATCCAAGCCATTTCTCGCGCCGAAGTTCCCATATCTGGAGCTGGAATATCGACGGCTGGGCCAATGTCTTTAATTAGTTCGCTGGTATAGCGGCGGGTAATGCGCTCTAGCTCACCGACACTATATTGATGGGGGTCAAGGGCAATACCGCCTTTCGCTCCACCATAGGGAATGCCCAGTAAGGCACATTTCCAGGTCATCAGCATGGCCAAAGATGAGACTTCTTGCAAGGTGACGGAGGGATGATAGCGAGTTCCGCCTTTGTAAGGACCGAGAACATCGCAATGTTGAACCCGGTGTCCCGCCAAAACTTGCACTTCTCCGGTATCAAGCTTAACGGGAATGGAAACGGTGACAACTTTGCGGGGATTTTCCAAAACGGTCAGGATGCCACGATCGATGTTGAGTTCGGAACCGGCTTGCTGTAAGTAACTACAGGTGCGATCCATCGGGCAAATATGAGCCGGAGTGGGAGGCTGGGGCATCTTAACTGAGGATGGCATCATCAGAGTTTACCTCTTATGAATGGTGTTAATTCAACCTTATAGTTTTACGTTAGCTCAGTTTTATAAAGAAAAACAAAAAACAGTAAAACTCGTAACAATTTGACATTATTTAACAAAGTTCTCATAATCCTGGTCTCCCCTTCTCCTGCGCACCTTACCCGTCACTGGTGCAAAGTGTGCTATACCAGGAAAAATTGAGTTCTATTAGGGCACAGTTCCCTGAATGAGACGATTAATGATGATGGGTTTTGGTAATCGGTGGTGGGTTGGTTTTTGGTGTGCAACAGCGATCGCCACTTTATTCTCTAGTAGCGTAGCGCGATCGCTCGATCCTATCGAGTTGGCTCAGGTTGAGGTTAACTCTCAGGCAGTGGAGTATTTAAATCAAGGGTTGCAGTTGATTCAAATGGGAGAGGTGGAACGGGCGATCTCCGCGTTTCAAGAGTCAGCACGGTTAGGCCCCAATTTAGCTCCAGCTTCGTATAATTTAGGTCTAGCGCTGCGGCAAAGGGGGGATCTTCAAGGAGCGGCGAGTGCCTTCCACCAAGCCATTCAGATCGATCCGAATTTCGCGATCGCCTACGCGAATTTAGGGGCAGCACTTTTGGAAGGGCGTAATTTACAACAGGCTCAGGACTATTTGCAAATGTCAGTCCAGCTCGATCCAAAGTTGGGAGTGGGGCATTACAATCTGGGATTGGTACAAAAGTTACAGGGAAATAGGACGGCGGCGATCGCCTCATTTAAGCAAGCCATGGTGTTTTCTCCCACTGCTCCAGAACCCTATTATTATTCAGGTTTGATTTATCAAGAACAAGGGCAATTAACCCCAGCGATGGAGAGGTTCCGTCAGGCAGTGGACAAAAATCCAGAATATGCCCAAGCCTATTATGCGATCGGCTCCATTTTATTACAACAAGGGCAACTGGATGAAGCGCTGAATGCCTTCCGAAAAGCAGCTGAAGCCAATCCTAATTATGGGAATGCCTATTATGGCGCTGGATTAGTGTTTATAGAACAACAAGATTATCAAGAAGCACAACGGGTGTTAGCGTTTGCACAGAAACTCTATGAGACAGAAGGCAATCAACAGTGGGCGATGATGGCGGCTCAATTATTACAACGGGTGCGAGAGTTAGAGCAGTGATTTTGGGTTGTAAGGGAAACGAGTCGCACATTTCAATCAACTATATATAATAAAGAGGTTGCATAATGAATAACAACACTGAGACTAGCCAACCAGTTAATGAAGTATTGAGGGATATTCAGGCACGATTATCCCAGTTAGAACTTTCAGTATCTCGATTAAGTGAGGTAGTCGCTAAGTTAGAAGCGAACTCATCCTACAGAGATTACACTACCCCAACTGATTTATTAGAAATTTGGACTTTAATTGTTGATAATCTTGAATTAGAAGGGATAAAATTACTCGTATCTAAATACTGCTGCTTATTGGAATTTGAAGGGGGTTTGGCGACTATTGGAATCAACAAAAAGGGTGGTAGCAGTTTAATGAAAGTTATCTCTACTCCCCTATCGAAAGCATTTGAGAATACATTCAACTTTCCAGTCGGCTTAAGTTTCCGCTTATCAAAATGAATTGGTAATATCTAACTTTTCATTTACTCTATCGCTAGTTTACCCCATCGCATAACCGGAAACTGCTCGGATCGATGGCGGTTGAAATGCAATCACAATATCAGTTTTCAGCACCCCCATCTCAACCAATTCTTGGGCAACATCTAATGCTGTATTATTCAGTTGTAGCCATATTTTGCCATTCTTAATATCGAGATGGATCGAGCAACCATAAATCCGTTGTTTACCATCCCAACCCACTCCCAAAACTTGGTAATGATCCTCTTGGGTATCGAAGAGAGTTTGAATTTCAATTTCTCCATGGGAAGGTTTGTAACTGGCGTACTTGCGGAGAAAAGTTTGGATAATTTCTCGATAGTTTTCGATTTTTATTTTTGAAGTCTGCTCTAGGTTATCCATTGGACGATTTCCTCATTTCTGGTGACAATGGTTAAATCTCATTCAAGAATTCGGGAAAATCAGGATTACAGACTTGTTCAAAACTATAGATACAATCTTCGGGTAAATCTGGATAATCTAAAGGGGTTTCGCGCACGACTAAATCTAATCCCGACTGATAACCAGAGAGCATCGCTTCTTCGAGATAGGGTTTCAGACTGGGATTTTCTTTCATCAGGCGCACAATTTCCCGGCGCTGTTCTCGAATGGTTGATTTCCAGCTTTTACTGCGTCTTTCGGGCTGAAATTGCCACTTTAAGAAATGTCCCAATAATACGCCTAAACGATTTCTGAGTTCTTGACGCTGCTGTTTGCCCAAGGATTGCAGTTCCTCAACTAGATTGGTAATATCTAACTGTTTGAATTCACCGGTTTTTAAGAGGTGAGATTGCTGCATCAGCCAACCATAAAAATCGGTTTCATAAAGATGGGTTTCCATTCTGTTCATCTAACCTTTAAACCGGTAATATTATAGCAGACATTTTTGAAGTAGTAATACGGGCTTGTAAAGGTTACGGGGCGATTATATAATTAAACGAAAGGTAGCTTTGATGACGATGGTTAGTTCCTTTCGACAAGCGGATGATAGTCTGCCCAGGGTAGATTATGGGGAGATGCTCGATCGCATTGTAGAGGCGATCGCCAATCAGCCCGGTTTATTTCGCGTTTCCGATGATTCTGAGCGGTTATTGGTTAATGTAGAGGCGATCGCCCATCGGATAGCCCAGCAAAATCTTGACGATCCGATCCTCGGTTCAGATCGGGGGATTCGCGCTGCTACCCTCAATTCTAGCCCCTCCTGCGCTGCCCAATTTCCAGATAAAATCCGCAACATTAGACAAGCACTCCTGGAGCAACTGCAATCTAGTTTAAGGGCAAAAAACCTAGAAACCAGCGCATTTCTATCTAGTTTAGTTCAGGATTTCTCCACTTTTCAGAATTCACAACCCAGTTTAGATTTAAGCTATCCCTTTACAGCTTATACTGGATTACAAAAAGAACGCTTACAAATTCAATCCCCTGGCTCGATTAAATTTCACAAATTAACCATCACCGTCGATCGCACGGATACCCTCAATCGTAATTTACCCGAAGAATTGAGGCGCTACATCCAGGAACATCTCGATACTGAAACAGATGAACAACAAGCCGATCTAGAGGATGTTCTAACCGATCTGATACAAGATGAACATAAGGATTCTGATATTAACCTGATCAAACGGTTGATGGATACGGAAGTTTTGGGACAACTGAAAAAAGAAGCAAAAATTCAGTATTTAGAATATTTAGAGCAAAATATTAATGCCGACAGACATCCAGAGGTTGTTTATCTCCAGGATTTAATTCGTCGATTAAAAGCATTGAATGATTATATTGCCGATCCGCAGCGATCGGATGCTGACTATGAAGTTACCTATCAAGGAACACCCGTCAATTTTCGCCAACTTTTTTCCCGTGCAGAAGCCTTTGATATTTTGCCTGTTATCCCCATCATTGAAGGCTATTTAGGAGAAACAACAGATCCAAGACGTAACAGAAGACAATTTATCTTTGGACTGAAGCTAAAATTAAATGGCCCTGTGCAAAATCAGGGGAGCGCAAGTGCTTTTGATTATTATTGTAGTTTACTGGATCTAGATCGAGAAGAAAATCAGGCTGTAGCTCGAAGTCCATATGGTCTGCAAAAGATTCTGAAAGTCGCTTTTTTATATTTCTTTGTTTTTGCCTCCGATTGCGATCCAGAGGCAGAAGGCTATAATCATAATAATGAATTACACTACGATCCAGTCAGTCGCTTTGAAGCGAAAATTTTACCGACACTGCAAGGAGATAACGATGAGGCTAAAGTCAGTCTGTTAAGAGGAATTCGCAGAGGACTAGACAAATTAAAAGCTAGAGAAAAAGTTAACCGCTTGGTGAAATTAGTCAAGCATACTTTAACACGGGAAATGGTTATACCTCCCAGCGAACATTGTATTCATGTGGGGGTGAGGAAAACGTTATTAGAAACAGATGTTGATACAATTTTTGGGCGACAAACTCTATTTCGGGAAGCTCTGAAAGGAAATCCGAAGCAGTGTCTTCAGTATTTGTCGGTGGGAGAAGCGACGGTAAATCCGGAGATTTTATGCCAATTACCGGTTAGCATCAAGATTGAAGATATCCGCTATTCAGAAACGAGCGATCGCCAAACTTTTTCGATGAGCTATAAACTGGATCATCTCCAGAGCTTTCCGGTGCTGTTAATGCCTAAACAAGGCCTTACCGATAAAGTACATAAAAAACACTATGAAACTTTACAAAGGAGAAAATTAGTATTGTTTCATATCGATACAGCCCAAAACGAACAATTAGATGATCAACAAGCATTTCTGTATCGCTTTACGTTTAGTCTACTCTTCTATATCGTGGTTCAACAGTTAGCCCGTTATCTCCCCAACCGCAAAAACCTATTTATTCCTATTGTCCGCTTTCATTTAACCAATAAGAATAATTCATCTGCATTGGAAGAGTTCATACTGAATTTGTCGGTTACCGTCTCCCATTTGCTGAATGAAGAGGAAATACTAGCCAATTTCCAAGGTTTTGATATTACGAGCAACAATATCCATAAAACAAGAAATGGTCTCAGTTCTCTGTATTCCCGACTCCCTAAAGTTTTCTCATTTGATCAACTGGAGGAAACGCCACAATTAGAAAAATTAGCGATTATTGTGGTGTCCAGTCGGGAATCTGATGCCCATTATCAAACGGATAAAGATCGGCATCTGTCTAATTTAATGGGCGAAGTGGTGAGCGTCACTCGTCGGGAAGATGCTCGGATAGAGATTAATTGCTTAAGCACATTTTCGGATTCTTATCTCCGGTCAGAAATGTTTAATACTCCTTTGGTTCTCCGGGATAAAATCGTGGAACTCTATCAGCGAGGATATCGGCATTTTGTTTATATTGCCAAAGCTCCGTATACAAGCAGCTTAAATATTACCGCAGAAGAGGATCGACTGTTTTTTATGTCGCGATCGCTGATTCGTTGCCTTGTAGAGAATAACCCGGATATTAAAATTTATCCCATGTTTTTCGATAAGTATTATGTGCGCTCTTCTATGAGTCTCAAGCCGAAATCTTTGTATGTGCAAGATATCCGCGAGTTAACCCAGTTAGTGGACGATCCGAGTCAGCAATCAGTGGTATTTTTTAATTTGTTTAATGGACTCAAAGTGGGCAAAAAGGATGAGCGGTTTTATAATGGAGTAATTTCCTATGCTACTCTCTTAAATACTTATAAGGGAATTTTGGATAATGAAGTAATTTATCAAGGATTGCTCCATGAGGGAGACTTGAAACATGATATTTTACAGTATTTGACGCTGTTTCATTTTTCTCGCTATGAAGCAATGAGCAAAATCAGCTTAAAGCTCGATCCCTATCAAAATATTATTGGCGATTATTCGGTGGGTAAGCTGTCTTTGTTTAAGCATATGAATGGGAAGTCTGATTTTAATTCTTTGGCGTTTCTGACGGAAGTGAAAAAGGCCTTGATTTGATATAGCGCTTTCCGCTTTGCGGACATGAATGCGTGGTAATGGGTAAAAGGTGCGTTACGCTGTCGCTAACACACCCTACTGGATTGTTTCAGCTAAAATGATGCATTAGATTTCGTTCGTAGTGAGGGATTTATCCCTCTCCAGCTAGGCTTTTAAGCACTCTTCGTGCTTACACCAAACAAAGCCCTATTTGAAATGAAACGATCCACTACTGGAAGTGATGTAAATTAAGGAGAAATTGAGCGATGAAAATAGAAGATCAAGGACGACCTTTTGAAATGGGGTTTAATATTGGGATTCTCAATTATCTTCAGCAAAACCAATTAGCATCGCAATGGGTTGATTATTATCGCAAAGAGCTAGAAAATGTAAACTTAAACGCAATTAATAAAAAGCTGATTGAAAATGCGAGTTCCATTAGTTGTAGCGATCGCCAGATCATCGAAACCTGGAGTAACCTTTTACTCCTAAAGGGGTTTTTGGGGGGATATAACTTTTTTGCCGAATATCTGCAAGGGACGAGATGGCACAACCTTGAGCGTCGTTTAGAGGTGCTTTATTATCAATGTGCTTTTGCGGGTGACAATAGTCTCAAGACGTATCAGAAGAGTCAAGAGCAGGTTTCCCAAGAGTGGTTATCTCGGTTAGAAGGACTCGATCCAGCGCAGTTAAAGACCTATATTAATCGCTATAGTGATACAGGAGAGTTTTTAAAAGCGGATACTCTGTTATTGCTCCGTCATTCCCAACGAGACTATCGCATTTTGGTGGTGGATCAATCCGTATTTGCGGTTCAGTCGGAAAAAGATCTGACTGATATCCAAAATTTTATTGGACTGATTAAAAGCAAACTCATTAAAGAAATCAATTATTTGCGCTCGAAAAGTGTGTTTTCTAAGCTGAGAATTGATACGGGAGACAGTCCAGATTTAGAGTTTCTGTTTTCTCCGGGTTTGAAGGATTATTTTACGGCGTTTAAGTCGAAGGATAAGGAGAGCGCGAAGCTAATTCAAGCGGGAGGATATGCTTATAGTTTTTATCAGTTTGCACAAAAAACGGGGATTATTCCTCAAGGTGCAAAGGTGATTTTGAGCGCGATAGGATATAGCGATCGCGGAATGAACACCATGACGATCCATTCCCAAAACCTCTCTTTGTTTGAAACCTGTTATCAAATTTACAAGCATGAGTCCAGTGGAAAAGAGATGATCGTAGTGCGAAAACAGGTGTTTAATCAGATCAAGCGTCAGATGGGTGCAAGTTTCGATCGCGGTAAGGAGTTTGTGCAGAAGTTGATCGATATTCCCCCAGATCGAACCACGGTGGTTACCCATCAGGAGCAAATTCAGGGGTTTCTCACCTCGGTTGCACCCCTTCCCGATGATATTGCACAAGAGCATAATCTTGATTCTAGCCTGGATTTACGCAATGGCCATGCTGAGTTAATTCGGCGATCGCTACTTTCCGAGAGTTTGTATCTTTTTTTAACGGGGAATCCGGGAATCGGAAAAACAACGGCGATCGCCAATTTCCTCAAACAGCATCAAGACGACGGTTTTCTCTTTTTCTATGTCAGTCCCCGCAAACAGGTTAACCTGGATATTCTGGAAAAATTCAAGGATGATAAGGGAAATTGGTGCAGCGAAAACCTAGTTTGCTTAAACACCAATTCCCAGATTATTGCCGAACAGGGTGGTGATTATAGCGTACAATATCGTTCCGATCTATGGCAAGGAAATTTTAGGCAACAATCTGTTAATTTTCTCGATGGAAGTCAAGAGCAAAAACAACAGCAAAATAGGGATTCTCGTCTCCAACGCAAAACCGAAGATTTAATCGTTGAAGCACCTCAAAATACTGCCGGAGTCATTCGCAGCATGTGTGAAGCTATCCATACCCTTGTCGATCGCCAAAGCACGAATAAAATTGTCGCTTCTATCTCCATTCAAGCCTTGAAAAAGACACCCAATGGTAGTGATACCCTCAAGCATTTTGGCGAGATTTTCAAAGGAGCCTACAATAGTCGTACTCAAGCCGTTATCTCAGAAAAAATGCAAGCCATTTCTAAGCGGTTTAAACATCTGTTTATCATGATTGATGAAATTACTGGAGATGATAGCGGCGTGGAATTTTTGAATCGCATCACTCACATTCTTCAAGATTATGATTTAACCAGCAGCAAACATGGATTTAATCCTAAAATGATTATCGCTGATGCTTCCATTGTCGATCCGGATGTGATTAGTCAACATTTACAAGTTACCACGGCTGAACCCGATAAAATCTTTTTCCGCAAAGCCAAGAGAAAGGCTTCACCCTTGACGCTTGATTGGTTTAAATTCAAATGCCATCCAGCAACGCTAATCAATACCAACTCTTATCCTGCCAGAGATCTGAACATTACCTATAATGTTATCATTCATTCGACTCAATTTCAAGAGCGCGATCGCTTAAAACGAGAAGATGATGATTTAGACAAGAAATTGCGAGAACAAATTTTAGCTGATATTGAGCGAATCACTCAAGAACAGAGAGATAACGACGATCAAATTTTAGTCTATATCCAAAACAAGCAACGCTTAAAAAACCTAATTGAAGCGCTGGAACGTCGTTGGCAAACATTTGAGAAAAACCAAGACTATCTCGAAATTCATGCCAGTCTTTCCGAGAGCGAAAAGCAAGCCATCCATCACTATCAAAACGAAGTCAAGATCATTTTCATGACTTCTTCCGGCAGTCGAGGATTATCCTTTCCCAAGGTTAAGCATATTTTAGTGGATATTCCGCGCTTCCAAGTGGAAAAAAATCTGATGGAAATCATTCAAACGATCTATCGCGGACGGGGTGATGGGAATCGGGATAATCAATCCAAATCTTTACACTTTTATCTTGCAGAACGCGCCGTTTATTTTGAGGATCAGCCCCAGCTTTCTCTTCAGGAGAAAATTCTCAGCATCTTTAATATTTTGCTGCTGCTCAAAGCCTCGATTATGACGCGGATTCTGGGAGCGGGTAAAATTGGCAGACAAGAGTATTTGATTATTCCCATTGGCGGCAAGTCAGTATCTGCGGCTGGACAAACCCTCAGTTCTCAACTGGCGAATTTGCTTAGGGAACTGAAACTAGAAACTAGAAATCGTCACAGCGATCAAAAACTAAAACAAACTTATGAGCATTTAAAAACCTTACTCAGTCAAGCGGATTTTACTGTTCCTAAATCGGAACACTCCTCCTATATTTCGGAAGAGTTTACCCATCAGTTCTTAGGGTTTGTTCGACCTAATCTGAGTCAATTAATCGATTTTCCACCGCTAGAAACGGGCTATCTTCAGGGAAGTTTGCTCATGGTTCCCCTTGGCGCTAAAGTCGTTTCGGAAACTTATACTTTATTTCTGGATTTAATTCTAGATCGGAGAACCGATAAACTGTGGCAGAATTTAAGGTATATTAGTAGCCCGAAAAGTGATTACAATGAAAATCTGAAATTTGCGACTCGCAGCGCGATTGATTTAATTGATGAAATTCGCGAAACTCAGCATAAATCCCAACGCTACGAGCAGCAAAGTCAACGACTGGATCGCTATTATGCGCTGCCATTATTAACATTTGTCGCTAGAGAGCAGATGAAAAGGTATCTCGCAGAAGGCGATAATGCTCCGTTTCTAGATATGACATTTCGCTACATTCTCGAATGCTATGTGCGATCGCTCTACCCCGTCGATAATATTCTCCCGATTGGCGATCGCTACCAGGATTTTCCGTTTGTAATCTTTAGTAGCTACAGTCTAGCCGAAATTCGCCAGCAACGCTTCGGCGATCGCTATCTGCTTCATTCCCATGAATTGAACATCCTCAATTTGGTTCTCTCTCAAGACAAAAAATAAAAATCAAGACTCAATTTAGTAACCCTCAATACAGTTTATTGCCTCAAAACTGGTTATAAAACAAGTCAAGTCATACAAGAATAACCGCTTCTAGGGTTCCGATTGAGGTTTACCGTACTTCAGTGACTGGTCCAAGAGAAGCAAGCTAAAGTCTGTTATGGATCAGACTTTAGTTCCACGGCGGGATAAAAGCCCGGGAGATTTTGGCGTTGGGAAAGAGTACGTCAAACTCCTGGGCTTTCTTCTTGTTGGACGCATTCAGAACATACTTAAAAATATAGAGCCACCCATAATGAGCGAACAACTTCCATTTCAACCTCCTGATTTAGAAGCTCAGAAAGCTTTAGAAAAAGAGAGAAATTTACCCCTAAGCGGTTGGCAGCAGGAAGTCGATCGCGGATTAGAATATGGTTTAGAAGCTGCTCAAAGTATCCGCGATCGCACCATTCCCACCTTTTCCCGTGGAGAACTCCCCCACTACGCCGGGATTAACACCTTTCTCAAAGCACCCTACTTAGAAGACGTGCGGAACGTTGGCAACTACGATATCGCCATTATCGGCGTTCCCCACGACTCCGGAACCACCTACCGTCCCGGTACTCGATTTGGTCCCCAAGGTATCCGTCGTATCAGTGCCCTTTACACCCCCTATAATTTTGAACTGGGCATTGACTTGCGCGAACAAATCACCCTTTGCGATGTCGGTGATATTTTTACCATTCCCGCTAACAACGAAAAATCCTTCGATCAAATCTCAAAAGGCATTGCCCATGTCTTTCATTCCGGTGCATTTCCCATCGTTTTAGGCGGCGATCATTCCATTGGATTTCCCACCGTGCGCGGTATTTGTCGCCACTTAGGTGATAAAAAAGTCGGCATAATTCACTTCGATCGCCATGTGGATACCCAAGAAACCGACTTAGACGAACGGATGCATACCTGCCCTTGGTTTCATGCCACCAACATCAAAAATGCCCCCGCTAAAAACCTCGTTCAACTTGGAATTGGAGGCTGGCAAGTTCCCCGTCAAGGAGTCAAAGTTTGTCGCGAGAGAGCGACCAATATCCTAACGGTAACCGACATTACAGACATGGGATTAGATGCTGCCGCAGACTTTGCCATACAGCGAGCTACCGATGGCACCGATTGTGTTTGGATTAGTTTCGATATCGATTGTATCGATGCGGGTTTTGTCCCCGGAACCGGTTGGCCAGAACCCGGTGGACTCCTACCCAGGGAAGCACTCTACTTACTGAAAAAAATTGTCCAAAATACTCCCGTTTGTGGGTTAGAAGTCGTGGAAGTTTCCCCTCCCTATGACATTAGCGATATCACCGCCTTAATGGCCACTCGCGTCATTTGCGATACCATGGCTCATTTAGTGATTTCCGGGCAACTTCCTCGTCAAGAAAAACCTAGCTATATTCATCCAGAAGCCCAACCGGAACAAGTTGAATGGACCTAACCCGAGGATATCACTAGAGGTAGGTAAACAACGTGCATGAAACTGATATGACTAAAGCCTTAATTCTCACGTTGCGAGACTGGTGGAATGACCAAGAAGAATCGCCCAAAATAGAAACGGTTCACCTAATCGTTGGTCAATTTACCTGTGTCGAACCTGCCAGCTTGCAATTCGCCTTTGAAGTGCAAACTCAAAACACGTTTTTAGAAGGAGCCAAACTGGCTATTCAAGAAAAACCCTTAATCGCCTTTTGCCATTCCTGTCAAATCGAATATCGACCGCAAATTGGCCAGCACTATGCCTGTCCAACCTGCAATTCTCCCATGGAAGATATTCGCTCTGGACGAGAACTCAAAATCGATCGCATTGAATATAGCCCATTAACCCCAACCAGCCATGCACCAAACCTTTGATGCTGCCTTAGAAATTAACTTACTCCATGCCAACCAAGCGGGAGCAGACCATAATCGTGCCCATTTTGACGAATGGGGGATGACTTGTCTGAACCTGATGAGTAGTCCTGGTGCAGGAAAAACGGTTCTTCTAGAGAAAACCTTAGAAGCCTTGCATTCTGACCTCAACATGGTTGTCATTGAAGGAGATATGACCACTGAACTGGATGCCGAGCGTCTGCGTCAATATGGCGTGCCCGTGATTGCTATTAATACCGGTCGTTCCTGTCATCTGGACTCAAAGATGGTCTCTGGAGGCATTCACCAGTTAGCCAACCAATACACTCCTTCCGACTTTGATTTAGTCCTGGTGGAAAATGTGGGCAATCTGGTGTGTCCCGCAGAATTTGAAGTGGGCGAACATGCCAAAGTTGCCCTCTTAAGCATTACTGAGGGAGAAGATAAACCCCTCAAATATCCAATTATGTTTCAAGAAGCGGATTGTCTCTTGGTCACCAAAATGGATCTCGCTCCCTATCTAGAGATTGACCTAGAGCGACTTGAAGCAAACGTGCGGCAAATCAATCCTCACGTTACCCTCATTCCCCTATCGGCAAAAACCGGTGAGGGATTAGACGCTTGGTTTACTTGGGTTCGCACTCAAGTAACCCCAGCGTCGGCTCAACCGCTGGCGATGCCCGTTTAGGTTGAATCAAAAAAAGCTACTCCAATGTTCTGCCAAAACCTGGAGTAGCTCTAAACCACAAAAACAGTCCATCGGTCTAAGTAGACCGGGAGAAAATAATTATGACAGAAAAGATTTTGTTCTGGGGAATTTTGCTCTTCCTCTTTGGAACCCTAGGCATTGGTGTCTGGGCTTCTAAGCAGATTAAGGGAGATAGCGTCAACTATTTGGTGGCTGGACGGGGGCTGGTTCTTCCCCTAGCGGCTGCCACCTTGATGGCTCAGTCGGTGGATTCTAATGCAACTTTGGGCAATACGGATTTAGCGGCTGAATTTGGATTTTGGGCGGGTGCGTCGTTACCGATTGGTTTAGCGTTGTGCTTGTTTCTGACGGCGCTGTTTTTCGCTAAACCGATGAACCGTATGGGATTGATTACGCTACCCGATTTCTATCGTATCAAGTACGATCGCACTACAGAATGGGTGGCATCAGTGATTATGGTGCTGAGTTTCTCCTTTCTGCTGGCGGGTAATCTGGTGGCTGGGGGCTATTTGTTCCAAGCATTCATGGGGACAAATTATACGTCCGGAGCCATGTTTATTGCCATGATTGTCCTGATCTACACTGCCAGTGGGGGATTGTTTGCCGTTGCTTATACCGATGCGATTCAAGTGGCGATCGCCTTAGTCGGTATGATTGCTCTAGTGGGTTTTATTGGCTTTAACTTTGGCTTTACCATTCCTGATGGTATGGGCCCCATGCACTTGGAGCAGTTAACCAATCCAGGAGCGGGTGCAGCGATTAACTGGGCAACCCTCTTAGCCTTGGGTTTGGGCGATATTGTCGCCATTGACTTTATGGCTCGTGTCTTTGCCTCCGATAGTCCAGAAACCGCCCAAAAAGCCTGTTTTATTGGCTCTGCGGGAACCATCCTGATTGGCGTGCCGTTCTCAATGGTGGCGTTATCTGCACCGTCTATTTTAGAACAAGCCAATATTACCCCAGAGGGGCCCCTGCTCTATGCCTTGCTGCAAGGCGTTGTTCCTCCCCTCGTGGGACTTTTGGTGATTGCAGCGATTCTTTCTGCTTCTTTATCGACAGCAGATGGGGCAATTTTAGGCACGTCTTCGGTGATTGCCCATAACATCCTGGGTATTCGCCATGACGAACACAATGCTGGCGGCGATCGTTTATTATTAATTACCCGATTAATGGCCGTTGTAATTACTGCGATGGGCTTATTCTTTGCCTTGCGTATTCCTCAAACGGGGATTCTCTTACTCCTAGCCTTTGATATTGGCTTCGCTGGATTATTAATTCCCCTAGCCGGAGGACTCTATTGGCCGGGGGCAACAAAACAAGGAGCCTTAGCCTGTATTATTTTGGGAACGCTAACTCGTATTGTCATGTTTGTTCTCATGCCTACGACATTTGGCTTGGACAATACTTTACTCTATATTCCCAATGGTTTATTTACACCCGATTTTGATGGCTTCCCTACTTTAATTAGTCCTTTTGTTGGATTAGCGGCCTTTATTATCGGATCAAATTTAACTAGAGGGAAAGGTAATACAGCTAATACCCTAGAAGAGCACGACGCTCATATAGCGCTGCACGCTAGGGAATAGGGAATGGGGAATGGGGAATGGGGAATAGGTTTCACTTCGTTCAACCCAACCTACGGGAAAATGGCGAAGGTATTGTGAGAGGCAAAGGGATTAAAAGCCCCTTGTTAAGCGCAAAATGATACAGGAATGATATTAGGCCACTTTCTATTGCCTATTGCCTATTGCCCAATTCCTAAGATGAATAAACCGGGTGAATGTGCCAAATATCTCTGGCGTATTCGGCGATCGCGCGATCGCTAGAAAACTTACCGATCCTCGCCGTATTCAAAATCGATTTTCTTGTCCAGCTTGCCCGATCTTGATAGGCTTGACTGACGCGTTCTTGACAGTTGATATAATCTGCATAATCAGCAAAGAGCAAATATTCATCCCGATCCAATAAGGAATCAATAATAGGCTGAAATAACTCCGGATTTTCGGGTGAAAACTCCCTTTTCGCCATTCCATCCATCACCATTTTCAGTTCGCGATTCCAGTGATAATAGGATTTCGGATCGTATCCCTTTGCTTTTAGTGCTTGCGCTTGAGATGCAGTTAAACCAAACAAGAAGAAATTCTCCTCTCCCACTTCTTCCCGGATTTCAATATTGGCCCCATCTAATGTACCAATAGTGACTGCACCATTGAGGGCAAATTTCATATTTCCCGTGCCTGATGCTTCCTTTCCTGCCATGGAAATCTGTTCTGAGAGATCGGCGGCTGGGTAAATTTTTTGTCCCAAGGAAACGGAATAGCCCGCCAGGAATACGACTTTTAGGCGATCTCCCACTTCCGGATCGTGATTCACCACCCTTGCGACCGCATTAATCAACTGAATTACCATTTTTGCCATAAAATACCCTGGAGCGGCTTTCCCTGCGAAAATAAACGTCCTAGGGACGAGATTTAACCCAGGATTCTGCTTTATCCGATAATACAACGTGATAATATGCAGCACATTTAACAGTTGACGCTTATACTCGTGCATCCGCTTCACTTGAATATCAAACAAAGAATCTGGATTCACTTCTAAGTCATTAAACAACAAAATATGCTCGGCTAAAGCCACCTTATGGTCATATTTAATCTGTTGCCATTCCTGTTGAAATTCAGGATCGTCAGCATAAGGTTCTATCCCTCGCAATTGATCTAAATCCGTAATCCAGTCCTGGCCAATTTTTGAGGAAATTAATTTAGACAATTGGGGATTACTCAACAGCAACCAGCGCCTTGGTGTAATGCCATTCGTTTTATTTTGAACCTTTTGCGGCCAATAGTCGTGAAAATCAGGTAAAACTTGAGCTTTTAACAAATCGGTATGCAGTTGTGCCACCCCATTAATGCAATAGGAACCTACACAAGATAAATGGGCCATTCTAATCTTTTTCTCTGGATCTTCCTGCACTAAAGACATGCGCGATAACCGATCTAAATCCCCTGGATATCGAGAACGAATTTCATTTAAAAATCGCTGATTAATTTCATAAATAATTTCTAAATGCCTGGGGAGCAACGACTCAAATAAACTCACCGGCCAAGTTTCCAGCGCTTCCGAAAGTAGGGTATGATTCGTATAGGCAAAAACATGCTTGGTAATATACCAAGCGCGATTCCAGCCCAAGTTGTACTCATCTACTAACAACCGCATTAACTCGGCTACGCCAATGGAAGGATGGGTATCATTAAGCTGAATGGCCACTTTTTCATGGAAATGATCGAAATTCTCATATTGCCGTCGATAGCGATTAATGATGTCTTGTAGAGAACAACTGACAAAGAAATATTGTTGCTCTAGACGCAACTGTTTACCTTGATAAGTATTATCATTGGGATAAAGAACTTTAGAAATATTTTCTGAGAAAATTTTATCCGATACGGCTCCTATATAATCTCCGCGATCGAATTGAGCAAAATCGAGTTCTTCCGTGGCATAGGCTCGCCATAATCGTAACCGATTGACGGTCTGATTTTGATATCCAGGAACAGGGGTATCATAGGGCGTTCCGGTAATTTCGCGATCGCCAATCCACCGGACATGCATTTGCCCAGATTCATCCGGGTGAAATTCCGTATAGCCGCCAAATTTCACCCGCACACTGGCTTCTGGACGATATACTTCCCAAGGGTTTCCATAGCGCAACCATTTGTCAGGACGTTCTATTTGCACCCCATTGATAATCAGTTGATCGAAAATGCCAAATTCATAGCGAATTCCATACCCGATCGCGGGTAAACTCAAGGTAGCCAATGAATCTAGAAAGCAAGCCGCTAACCGACCTAACCCCCCATTTCCTAAACCCGGTTCTGCTTCTAAAACTACTAAATCTTGTAGGTTTAACCCCAATTGTGTTAAGGCTTCTACTGTATCGTCATAAATGCCCAAATTGAGTAAATTATTACTCAATTGACGACCCATGAGAAACTCTGCGGACAGGTAATAGACGGTTTTGGCTTGATGTTTGCGGTAGCGACTGCTGGTATTGAGGCGATGATCCAGGAGGCGATCGCGCACCGTATACGCCAGAGCCATATAATAATCATGGGGCGTGGCTAAATTAATCGTTTTCCCTTGAATACAATGCAGATTACAGATAAAATCCTCTTTTAAGACTTCTACCTGACTTTCCTGACTGCCAGAATCTACGTTCATCACATCATTATCTTGGGAAAAAAATTGGCTTGACATAATCTAATTTCAATCACAATTACATAACTTTGAAGTGTAGATGCCAGAAGATACCCTAATTATGCTGTACTTAACTCACTGTCCTGGATCGTCGTAACAAGGGGCTTTAAAGCCCCTTGCCTTCTCCCAATCTTTTTTCTTAAGGATGTTTTCCCCCATCTGGCATAACGGCTTTACTCAAGTCTGTTTTTTCTAACTTTGCTGTGTCGAATTGGGCATTCGTTAAGTTAGCCCGACATAAACTCGCCAGACTCAAATCAGCATAGCTTAAATTAGCATCGGTTAAATCCGCACCACTTAAATCTGCACTACTTAAATCTGCACCACTTAAATCTGCGCCTCGAAGATCTGCACCAATTAAATCGGCTTCACTGAGATTAATTCCACTCAAATTAGCACAATACAAATTGGCTCGAATTAACCGAGCGCGAAACAAATCAGCACCTAATAGATTAATCCGAAACAGATTCGCAGCAAATAGATCGGCTCGCAATAAGCGAATTCCGGGTAAATTAGCACTACTCAATTCAGCTCGGAACAGGTCAACGTCCTTAAAATAGCGTTCCCCTGTAGCATAACGGTCTAGAAATTCATTAACATCCATAGAGACGTTCAGGTTTTAACTTGAACACACTCTCCATTCTCCCAACTGAAGGGGGCAAACGTCACCTATCTAGGGGGGGGTTCGTAACAATTTGTTATATAGCGCTACGCGCGGTAATGGGTACGAGGTAATTGGTCAAGCGTTTTTTTACTCTATAGTCCCCATTCTGTGGTATCTGTAGGGGCGAAAAATTTTTCGCCCCTACATGGGGTGTTTTCAGTGATTATCTGAGGAAAACTTAGGCATAAATCAGATAAAAGTACCGCTCCATTGACCTCGTATTCAGTCAGTTCTCAAGAACGGGTTTGAGATGCTGAAAGAGTAGGAAATTCTAGCGAGGATACAGAAAATGAAATCCCGATCCCGACAGATTAAAACCTCCCCGAAAGCATACCCGATTATCCAGTCTATGGAAACTCTGGAAACAGTGATGAGTATAGACCCCAAACGGGAAATCGTACAAGCAATCAATCCAGTCACTTCAGGATTAAATTCAGGACTTTCCCTCGTGTTGCACGTTGAGTTTTTCATTCTCTTGTGCTTGCACCTCTTTGTTTTATTACAACTTAAAAAGCGCTAATTTATAAAAGTCCCCCTTTTTTAGGGGGATTTAGGGGGATCGATTGCATCGAGATACAGACGAATTTGACTCATAGGACTTGATTATTTTGGTATTCCCTTTCTAGGCGATCGCACTCTTCATAATAAGCCTTAATATCCCCATCAATGCGCCCTTGATTAGCATAATAGTAAGCTAAAGCATCATAAACCTGTGCCGGTGTCAAATTGATTCTTTGTGCCAGAATCTCTTCCGGTTTCATTCCTGCTTGGAAATCAATGACAATATTTTGCACCGTAACGCGAGTCCCTGCAATTCGTGGAAGGTTCCCACAAGTGTCAGGGGTTTACACAATTAATGTACCAATATCAGTTGTTGTCTGCATAGAGATTCTTTTGGCGATCTTTCTAGGGGCGTTAGAAACCCAGTTTCTTGGAGAAACCGGGTTTCTGGGTTGTGAGTATTAACTTGATTATAGACTATAATCAAAGCGTTCATCTGTTGCCGAGCCAACCATGCCACAACTTAATCTCAGTAATGAACAAGTAATTGATCTGGTTAAACAGTTACCCCATCAACAACAACTGGATCTGTTTCAATTCCTCCTGCTCCAGCAATGGAGACAGTGGGAATCTTTATCCCGTTATGGTGTTGAGAAAGCGAGGTTAGTCCCTCAAGAGCGCGGTTTTGATTGGGATTTGATCACAGAAGAAGAAAGAGATAATTTTATTGATGAGATTTTACATCAAAAGTGATGTCAGATCTTACCCTTACCGCCAATCACCAATCAAAATATAGTTAGCCCAATTATCAGGATGGCTCAATTCTGGGTTCTTGATAAAACTGACTTGAGCGCGACGCAGTGCCTCAGCTTTGGAAGTATTTGATTGTGTCCATTTTTGATAAAACTTACCCATGAAATCAGGAATATAATTATTAAGTGGAACTACTGAAGTATGTCTCCTATGAGTAAGGATAGTGCGAATATTATATTTTGTTAACTGATTAGTAAATTCATAATTACTCACAAAAGATTTTAGATAATCAAGAACCAGTAAATCAATACCTTTATCTTGTCGTTGATTTAGAGAATCGACTAATATTCCAAAGTCTTCATAAGAAATAATTTCATCCCAAGTTGATATTACATTACCTAAATCCATAGAAAGATGATCTATATTCGTCAAATGTATCACTGAAAAATCAAAATTTTTCAGTGCTTTTTTAAACGCAGTATTTGTGAAATTTTCATTGAACAAAACAGAACTGGATATGATAGAGCTTACTTTTTCTATTTCTTGTTCAATTGTGGGTGATGGCTCCAATAATATCCCCTCTTCTCGTATGTCAAATGTTCTCGCTATTCCAGCTACTAATGCCTTTAAAGGTCTTTTAACTTTATCTTCAGGTTCTATGATCTCTAATGCAGGGGTAAAAGCAACTGCATATTTCTGTACTAAATACTGCTCTCGATCGTGAAGATTAAATACAGAAATGTTTTCTAGCATGTTATTCACTGCTTTAGTAGATATAAATACCAAAGTTTTGATATTTTTTGATCTTAAATAAATCTCTGATGGTTTGAATATTACATCATTATATTTTTGACTTACCTTCAAATGATAATCATGATAATCAAAATGATAATCAATATTATTGCTTAAGTCCCCAGCCCTTACCTCTCCCCTTGCATCCATAGTAATATGAGGTAAATCACTAAAAATATCTATTGAGTAGTTTTCCATATCTATAGTTCTCTTAATTGAGTAGTGATAGAGTGGTTCACTGGGTAAGTGAAGTATAAATCCAACACGATCTTCAAATAAAATTGGATAGAAAACTGCGGCTTGTGGATCAATTGCCTCAATTTTTACTAAATTAGGATTTAAAGGAAACATCTGACTGAAATCATGAAGCTTCATTAACTGAAGCGACTCAATCACTTGACGCGCTTTCTCTAAGTTTACTTGACTCACTTCTTCAACATCAAAAATAGACTCTAGAACTCCCTGATACGCATTTTCAACAGTTTCTGGAAACGAAACTTCTACAGCAGGATTAATTCCCGTCAAATCAGGATCTAACGTTTGCAAAATATCAAAGGCTTGCTGATTGATAGAAAAATCGACTACCTCATCTCCTTGAGCAACTAAGAGGCGAGATTTAATATTCAATGTTTGTGCCAGCAAGATAGAATAGTTCAGATCTTTTTTAGCTTCTACTTTATCCAAAAAATCCAAACTCTCTGAAACCGCATCCATTGCCTTATCCAACTGTTCCAACTGTTGATAAGCAATGGCAATATGGCTCAACAACATCGCTTGTTTCAAGTCATAATCCTTAATCTCAAACGATAACGCTGCCTGTTTCCAAGCTTGTTCCGCTTCAGACTGATTACCTGCTCGATTCAATTCTCCCGCTAATTCAGATAACAGCGAAACATTTTGCACCTGTTCCTCTGCTTTTTGCCTTTGTATCTGTGCCTGTCTTGCCTCGCGATTTGCTTTAATCACTCGATTTCCCGCAACTTGCACCGAAAAGGTTGCCCCCAAAATCGCCATCACCATCACCACCGCACCGATACGAATGCGCCGTTTTACCTTGCGATTTGCTTGCGTTAATACCTGGTTTCTCTGCTCTGCGGCTTCCGAGTCTTTGCGCTCGCGCTCTAACTCCGCTTCCAGTTTCTCTTGGGCAATTTGCACCTCAATTTCTTTCTTCTCACTCGCAGCTAAAAACTCTTGGTCTCGATAGCTTAAATTCTTGCCTGCTGCCCAATCTTGGGCATCCTGCAATGTCTTACCGTGCAACAATCTCGACTCATCCGCACCTGCCGATACAACCCAAGCGCGAAACGCTTCCGCATAGGGACGCAACGCCTCTAATTGTTCCTCAATCCAGGCTTGATTAAACACTTCAAAATAAATGGGATTCGCGACTTTCAGCCTTACCGAAGTTCCGGTTCTTTGTTTCACTACTAACCCCGATAACTGTAACTTTCCCTCCTCAAAACTATTATTCGCCACCACCTCCCCTTCCTGGCGGATTTGCTGATATAATTCCAACAAATACGCCGCCCGTTGCTCGTTACTGAGAATACGGTTGCGGATGGTTTTCAAATGCTCCGGATCGTCCGATGCTTCCCAATTCTCGATAATCCGAGTTCTGACTAACTGTTCCATCCACTCACCCTCACTTCCTGCGGGAAGATTGGGAGCTAATTCACACACCCATTGACAGAGTTTTTGGGTTAAAAACGGTTGTCCTCCCGTCCAGTTTAAGATTTCCTCGATCGCAGTTTCTGGATGGCTCACCCGTCCTTTTAATCCCTCCACCAAGGGCAGCACTTCATGGAGTTGAAACCCCTGCAACTCCACCGCTCGACCAATATTAAACGGCGTGCGATTTTTGTCTTCAATTAAATCGCCAGGAGTGGCAACTCCCAAGAGGACAAACGAGAGACGCTTATAGGCATCATCATCCGCCCGTTTATTGTAACAGGAGCGAATTAAGGCAAAGAAATCATCTTTAAATCCCAGTTGTAGGACGCTATCAATTTCATCAATAAAAATCACCACCGGCTGAGTGATTTGGCGGAAAATAAGCTCTTCTAGAAACTCGCCAAAAAACTGAACGGCAGGAATATCTCGGCGTTCACTCAACCAAGAACGTAAGGAAAAAGTTTCCTCTAATTGCAATCGACTGACGAGGGTTTTAATTAATCCCCCATACCATTTTTCCGGAGTCACTTGTTGCGAACCCAATTCGGTAATATCAATGGACGCGCATACCACACCATTCTCTTGCAACCGTTGCATGGTTCGCACTCTCAGGGAAGATTTTCCCATTTGTCGCGCATTTAAGACATAACAAAATTCGCCATTTCGTATTTGCTGATAGAGTTCTTCATCAGCAGCGCGAGTGACATAAGTTTTGGAGTTGAGCGGTAAGGTTCCGCCGATATAATAGGTTCCCATAATATTTTTTAGTTTACCGTAGTGGACTGGCAAGCTTAAAATTGTGGGTAAAGGTGGTTAAGTTTAATGCGAGCATCGTCCGTCGTGAATTGCCATTGGATTTTCACTTTTTCCCGATTTCTTTCTTCTTGCCAGTGCGCTAATTCTACTTTCAATATC